>JANOAY010000455.1:0-18706 GCA_031411375.1 Pedosphaera sp.
TGGGGAGAAAGGAATACGCGTCGCGCATCCGCCACGGTTTGCCCGCGCGATCCGTGACCACGAGATCGTAGGCATAGACGTGTTGCGCCTCTTTGCTCACGCCCTCGAAGACGCCGGACTCGTGGATGCGCTGGAGTTTGAAACGCGGCTTGTTGCGCTCATGCACGGGCTGAACTTCCACGCTCGCCGCATCGGGGAAAAACCCGCGCACCACGACGCCGGAGCCATCGCCGAGCGGGTGCATTCCGAGCAGCGTGTGGGGTGAGCGATGCCTGACTTGGAGAAGCGAGTCCAGTTCCGCGTGCGACAGAATCATGGCGGGAGAATGCCAACTCCGGTGAAAAGGCCAAATTCCAAATTCCAATTTTCGCGCGGCCGGAAATTCCAAATTCCCATCACGCTCCGGTTTGGCGTAGCTTGCGGACATGAACTCGGAACCAGAACCGGGCGCGGTGCCGCCGCAGATTCCCGTGCGGCTGCAACGCTACGACGAGCCGCCGGCCACGCCGCGCAAGAAGTTCTGGCTGCACCCGGCGAGTGGGCTGCTGATTCTGGCCGTCGATTGGTTCTTCTTCGCGCCGGAAGCCATGACCGGCGAACTCGCGGCCATCATCACTTCGCCGCTGGCGTTTGTGATCGTGACGGCGGGCGTCTTCCTGATTCAGCGCCGCCGAAACGGGGATTCATTCCGCAGCGCAATTTTGAAGGCGCTGCTCGGCGGCATCGTAGCGGCGATTCCCACGAGCATCGGCGGGACGATTCTCGGGACACTGGTGCTGGTGCTGTCGGGGCTGTCCAGTTGGAACCAGCGTCGCGGCGGCAGTTGACCGCCGGGCCGCTGCATTCATCCGCCCGCGCGATTTGCCACACGAGCTTTCGCGCTCTAGGTGTGCAACAGCGTAATCAGCTTCAGCGAGGAGGCTTCGAGGACTCACGAAACTCATGCGTAAAAACACTCCATTTGAATTGGCGTAATCACGCTCAATAATTGCAGGTGTAAAACCCACAGTGTTGGGGTTGCATTATGATGCGTGGTTCGCAGGTTCTTCGTTCGCTGTGATTTGGCAGCGCAGGCGGGCGAAAAGTGCGGAGAACCTTTCCTTCCCCACCGCCCGAGCCAGTTGTTGCCGACAGAAATCACAGAAGGCTGGGCGGCCGCCGAGATGCTAAATCGCCTTTAATGCCAGCGATTATGTGCCGCTCGCTAAGGTTTTTCGCCGGGCCGTCCGCTAAATCAGCGCAGACGTTTTCCGCCTTGGCGCGCGGCGTCATCGGAGTCCTCGCCGGGCAATCTTTTTCCAAATTCCCCCTTTCAATTTCCACCCGCGTTGCCATAGGTTTTCTTACGCAATGAGTGTCACGCCCAAAATTGGGCAGTCGGACCCCCGCTCGGTAATTTTTAGCCAGCTACTCTTGTCGTAAAATCACGCAATTCGTGGAAAAGCGGTTGGGCATGTTCGCTGCTATGGGAATTGAGACAGAGGCCGCCGGGCCGTGGGAGGTTTCTCCGACGGTTGGGCCAGCGGTCGGGAAATTGTCCGTGAGGAAGCGACCCCTATGAGTAATCAGAAGAAAGTGAAAATCAAAGTGCTGCCGGTGGATGACCATCCGGTCGTCGTGGAAGGCGTGCGGTCCTGTTTGCGCGCTCATGCCCAGTTTGAAGTCGTAGGCGTGGCGACGAGCGGCGAAGACGCGCTGGCCAAGGCCAAGAGGCTGTCCCCCGACGTCATTCTCATGGATGTGAACATGCCGGGCCTCGACGGACTCGAAACCACCCGTCGGCTCAAACAAACTTGCCCTAAGGCCAAGGTGCTGATGTTTGCCGGGCGTGAGGAAAACGACGCGGTCGGCGAGATGATTCAGGCCGGAGCCAAAGGTTGCATCCGCAAGAGCGCGTCGGCGGCGGAACTGGTTTCCGCCATTGAGCGGGTGAATCAGGGCGAAACTTTCTTCTCGGCGGATGTCGCGCAGATGTTTTTCGAGGATTACGTGAAGCGCGGCGGTCGGGCGCAGGAGAACGCGACCAAACGCATTTCCGAGCGTGAACGCCAGGTGTTGCATCTGATCGTGGAAGGCGCGGCGAACAAAGAGGCGGCAGACACGCTGCAAATTAGCGTTCGCACGGTGGAGAAACACCGTCAGCGCATCATGAAGAAGCTCGGTGTCCACAAAGCCACCGAACTCGTGCGTTTTGCCATCACCAAGGGCATCGTGAATGTCGGGGCCTACTGAGGTTTTTGTGATTGCGCCGGTAGAGAGACACGCCGACTTCTCCTTTGCTCCTGCCGTTTCGGCAGTTCACTTTTTCTGTCGAGCGTCCCGTCTTTTTTTGGGGCTTGGCTGCCTCAATTCTGGGTTACGCAAGATAGCGTAGCTGACCGGTTCGCACTAAGGCGCAGGCTTTTGTTCGCACTTTACCCAGATTCACGCATCGGGTGCCCGCCGTTAAAACATCGCCCACGGTTGGTTCACCGAGAGGGAGGAACAAGTTCCCGAAAAAACAGGTGACGCTCAACTAATGCCCGGAAGAAGCCGATGGTTACGCACGAAGCTCGTGAAAATTCGCAGCGAGTTTCTCAGTTGGTCCAAATCAGACAGTTTCAGAAGTAATGCTTGGTAACGCACAAATCGCCGTTCCTGAATCAGCAGGGAAGGCCTTATTGACCGATGATGCGCTGCAATGCCGCCGTGGGGCGGGATGGCAGCGCCAGTTGGTTGTCACCATCGCGCTCATCGCGGTTGCGGTCGTGCTGTTGCGTATTGTGGGCGGCGTGAATACCTGGGCCTCGCATCGCCTCGAAGTTCTTCTCACCGTGGGGGGCATTGCCTTCTGGCGCTGGAGCTGGTTTCTCCTCCAAAACGTGCGGGCCATCATCTACCGCTACTGGGTATTCCCCCGCCTGCGCCGTGACGCTGAACGCGCGGTCGCCGAGACGGGTCCAGTGCCGGAAGTGACCGTGCTCGCCACGACTTACCATGAGAAGCCTTGGATCACCCGCGCGGTCTTCGGTTCCATTTTCCGCGAACTCAGCACGCTTCAAGGTCTGGTCAAACCGCCTACGCTGATTTGCATCGGGGGCTGCGACGAAGATGACGCGACCATCCGCGCCATTCACGCGGAGTGCAGCGCAGAATTAACGCCCGCCGACCCGACCCAATGGCCGCCGAACCTGATCATCGGTCGTGGTGACAAGGGCAAACGCCTGGCACTCGGCCTCGGCATGGAGGAAATTTCCAAGCTCGGTCTGCGCGAAGACGGCGTGGTCATCATTCTCGACGGCGACACGATGTTTCAGACCGGTCTGCTCGCGAAAGTGCTGCCGATTTTCCGCCTCAAGCCCACCGTTTCCGCCATCACGACGAATGAAGACGGCACGGTGAAAGGCGATCCATGGATCGCGGAATGGACTTCGCTGCGCTTCGGCTTGCGCCACCGGTCCATGTGTTCGATTTCGCTCTCCGGCAAACTGCTCTGCCTCACGGGGCGTTTTTCTGTTTTCCGCGCGTCTGTTGTGATTGACCCGAGCTTCCGCGCACAGGTCGAGCACGACGTCATTCACCATTGGCTCTGGGGGTCATTTGAAATGTTGAGCGGCGACGACAAGAGCACCTGGTTCTGGCTGGCCAAGAACGGCCATCGAATGCTGTACGTGCCGGACGCGATGGTCTCGACCTTTGAAGTCGTCTCCGGCTCGGCGGTGCATCGTGCGATGGCGAACACCCGCCGCTGGTCCGGCAACAGCATCCGCCACGGCTGGCGGGCCATGATGCTGGGGCCGAAGAAGCTCGGCTGGTTCCCGTGGTATTGCCTCATTGATCAGCGGCTCACGATGCTGACGATTTTGTTCGGCCCGTCCGTCGCGATTTTCACCTGCGTCACGGGGCGGTGGGACATGGCGGCGGCTTATTTGCTGTGGGTTTTCTCCTCGCGCATCGCACACGCCTCGATTTCGTGGCGGCACGGGCGGCGCTTCTCGGCCTACTACATCCCGCTGCAAGTGATCGCGGACTGGGTGACGGCGCTGACGAAGTTGTGGGTCATTTTCCACCCGGCGAAACAGAACTGGATGAACCGCGGCAAGCGGACGCTGAACACGACGCAAGGCTCGGCGTTCTACAAATTGCGCACCGGCTTCGCGCACTACCTCTACGCGTTTTCTTGCGCGTGCGTGATGATCACGGTCGGGCTGGCGCTCGGCTTCCTGCCCGTTTTCCGCGACACGCGGCTGTTCCTGCGCTCCACGCCGGCCACCAAACAGGTGGAGCCAAAAGAGTCCGCCGCGCAGGAGCCGCGCAAATCCTTTTTTAATTTCTTCGGCAAACAAGTCGCCACGAAACCCGTTTCACACAACGCCCTGACCGCGACCCCCGAACTCTGATTATTCACCATGAGCACCACCCCTGACGCCCAGCCCAAAACCAAACCGCCGGTCACGCGCACCGTCGTCATCTGCCTCGTGCTGATTCTGACGCTCGCGGCCATTGCCATCGCGATTCCGTGGGCGAACTACCGTTACAAAAACATCGTGCTTCGCGAAGCAGCGGTGCGCGGCGCGGTCACGAAGCTCGGCGCGCGCATTGACGGGCGCATCAAAAGCATCGAAGTCGAACCCGGCCAGAACGTGACCAAAGGCCAAGTCCTTTTGCGGATGGAAGACAGTCATTTGCGCGCGGCGCTGGAGCGGGCGCGTGGCGACCTGAAGTCCGCCAAGCTTGAACTGGAAAATGAGAAGTTGAGCATTGCCCAGGTGCGCCGTCGGCTGACCTTCGAGATCGAACGCAGCAAGACGGCAATCAAAAAAGCAACCAGCGAAGTCGCCGCCCAAAACGCCAGCCTCACCCGCACCGAAAAACAATACGACCGCCTCTCCGCCCTCGTGAAAACCGGCGCGGCGGCCGTCGCTGAACTCGACAAAATTACCGGCGACCGTGACCGCGCGCTGGCCTACGTCGGTTCCGCCGGTGCGTCGCTCGAAGCCGCCGAGACCAATCACGAACGCGCCAAGAGCGAACTCGAAGGGTTGCAAATCCGCGAGAACCGCCTCGGCGTCTTGGAGACGCAAATCGCCATCGCCGAAGCCAAGGTCAGCATGGCCGAAGCGGACAGCGAATCCGCCATCGTCACCGCGCCGGAAGACGGCCGCGTGGTCGAGCGCATCGTCAACGTCGGCGGCTCCGCGAAAGTCGGCGAGCCGATTCTCTCCGTGTGGATTGGCAAAGCCTGGGTGGAAGCGTGGGCCGATGAGCGCGACTTGCACAAAATCCAGCCCGGCAGCCCCGTGGACATTTCCTTCGACTCTTCACCGGATCGCAAACTCACCGGTCGCGTCGAAAGCATCGGCCTGATGACCGACAAACAGATGGCTCCTTCGCTCGTCCCCACGACGCTCCACGCGTTCATGCGGAACAGCGCGATGGTTCCCATCCGCATCGCCCTTGATGACGAGAACCCGCCGGTGCAACTCGGACTCTCCGTCCTCGTCGGCATTCGCAAAGGCGCGGAGTCCGAATCCGTCGCCAAGAAAACCAACGCCACCAAAAATGGCACCGCCACAATTTCCCGTCCCAGCAGCAGCACCGAGCCTTCTGTCACCAAACTCTAAAACTCGAAAACAACAGTCCGTTCCAAAAACACAACAGTTCCAAAAACAACAACATCAGAAATCAGAAAGTAGAAACTATGAAAGTAAGCATCTTCGGTCTCGGTTATGTCGGGTGCGTCACCGCCGCCTGTTTGGCGAAGGATGGCCACGAAGTCGTCGGCGTGGACGTCGTCGCCTCCAAAGTGGAAAAGCTGGCCGCCGGCCGCGCCACCGTGGTGGAGACGGGTCTCGACGAACTCATTGCGGAAGGTCATCGCACCCGCCGCATCACCGCCACCACCGATGGTCGCAAAGCCGTTCTCGAAACGGACGCCTCCATCGTCTGCGTTGGCACGCCCACTGGCTCAGACGGCCAGATGGACCTCACGGCCTTGCGCGCCACCATCGAATTCATTGGCCGCGCCATGCGCGCCAAGATGGATCGCCACGTTGTGATCATGCGCAGCACCGTTCCTGCCGGCACGGCGGAGAGCGTGGTGCTCCCGCTGTTGAATCCGAACACGCCGCCCGCTGCGCTCTTCGCGGACAGCAACCTGATCGTGGTGCCGGAATTCCTGCGCGAAAGCTCGGCCATCCTGGACTACTACGACCCGCCGTTCACGCTGGTCGGCAGCGCCTCCGGCAAGCCCGACAACAACGCCGAAGTCGTCGAAGAACTCTTCGGTCACATTACCGGCAGCGTGCAGTGGGTGCCGCTCCGCGAGGCCGAAATGTTGAAGGCTGTCTGCAACGCCTTCCACGCGCTCAAGGTCGCCTTCGCGAACGAAGTCGGCGCGCTCTGCACCGCTATGTCCATTGACGGACACTCGCTCATGGCGCAGTTCGTCAAGGACACCAAGTTAAACATCTCCCCGGCCTACATGCGCCCCGGCCTGCCTTTCGGCGGCTCCTGCCTGCCGAAAGATTTGCGTATGCTCTGCCAGGTGGCGGGCGATCACGGCGTGGATTTGCCGCTCTTCCGCGGCACGCTCTCCAGCAACGAGGCGCACCTCAAGCGCGTCCTGGACCTGGTGCCAAGCCACGGCTCGCGCCGCATCGGCTTGAATGGCCTGGCCTTCAAGTCCGGCACGGACGACCTGCGCGAAAGCCCGATTGTCTTCATCGCCGAGCATTTGATCGGCAAGGGCTACGACGTGAAGATTCACGATCCTGGCATCCATGAATCGCTCCTCACCGGCGCGAACAAGGAATACATCGAAACCCGCATTCCGCATCTCTCCAGCCGCCTCGTGCCGACGCTCGAGCAGTTGATCGAGCATTCGGACATCCTGTTGCTCACGCGCAACGGCGAGGAACTCGTGCAGAAGGTCGTGGAATCCGGCAAGCGCCCGATCCTCGTGGACCTGCGCGGTCAGGACAAACTGGTGAAGAAACTTCTCCAGTCCCGCAAGACCAAGAAGGCCATCGGTGAGGACGCGCTCCAGCCCGCGTCGCAGCTTGGCAACCGCCCCGCGACCATCGCCAAGAACGGCGGACGCCCGACGAACGGCAACGGGAATGGCAACGGCCACAGCAACGGCAACGGCCGCAAAGACCTGGTCAAAGTGTAATTGGAACTGAACGGACGGCCCGCCGCAGCGCCGAGCTGCGGCGGGCTTGCTCTGGAAAAAAGCAGAAAGCAGAAAACAGAAATTACGAAATGAACTCCTCGAAGATCAGAACGCCCTTCTGCTTTGTGTTTTCTGCTTTCTGCTTTCTGCTTTCTCTGGCCCCCGCCAGCGCTGTCTCCATCCGCTGGTCCGCCGGCACCAGCGATCCGCTCAACATCAAGACCCCGCGCATTTACGTCACCGGTCCCGGCTCGGCCCAACTTAGTGACATCAAGGCCGCCGTGCCGAAAGCGCCGCTCGCACAAGTCGCGCCCGGCGTCTGGCATTTGCGTGCGGAACTTGTCGTCGAGGAAGGCGCGCGCCTCGTCCTCTACGGCACCAAGCTTGGCGGCGACGTGGACGAACTCCGTCTCCAGAGCAACAACACCGGCAGTCCGATCAACGACATCATCTTCCTCAGTGCCGACTGGGGCACGCTCGACATTCGCAGCACGAAGATTACTTCCTGGGACGACGCGGTGAACGGCCCGGACACGGAATACAACGTCTATAAACGCTCCTTCGTCCGCATCCGCTCCGTTCTCCACACCAACGGTGTGACCCCGCTGGAGTCCCGTATGGACATCATTGACAGCGACTGCGGCTACCTCGGCTCGCACAACGCGGAAGCCTACGGGCTCGTGTGGAAAGTGCTCGAGGCGAAGAACCCCGCCGACCGTCCCTACGGCGCGATCACGAACCTCTATTCGCTCGTGAACGTGTACGGCAACGTCCTCCGCAGCCGCCTCCATCACAATTATTTCGGCCACTACTCCTACGGCTCCTACGGCCAGCACATGGCGGACAACGAAGTGGACCACAACGTCGGCTACGGACTCGACCCCCACGACGACTCGGACTACCTGCTCATCGAGCGCAACAACGTCCATCACAACGGCTGGCACGGCATCATCGCCTCGCAGCGCTGCGACCACGCCATCATCCGCAACAACATCTCGTGGAACAACGGCCACAACGGCATCATGCTCCATCGCTACTGCAACGACTCGCTCATCGAGGGCAACCGCTCCTTCCGCAACGGCGACGCCGGCATCGCCCTCTTCGACAACTACCGCACCACCGTCCGCAACAACGTCTGCCTGGAAAACACCACGGCGGGCATCCGCCTCTCCGTCGGCCCGGCGGACAACCTGATTCTGAACAACGAGTTTGCCGACTGCGACAGCTACGGCATCTACCTCTACAAAGGCGTGGACGCGCCCGCGCCCGGCGACAACGGCAAGCCCAAGCGCAACGTCTTCCGCAACAACTGGATTCACGACAACCGCGGCCACGGCATCTTCTCCACCACCGCCGACGACAACACCTTCTCGCAAAACATTTTCGAGCGGAACGCCGGCCTCATCCACTTCGTCAACGGCCAGCGCAACATCTTCGAGAGCAACTCCGTGCCGGCCGGCGTCACGCTGCGGATGCAGGGGCTGCCGAATGTTCTGACCTCCACGCTCATCCGCAACCAGGCCGCGCTCCCCATTCAGGTGGACAACTACAGCACGGCGAATTTCGAGGACACCACCGGCAAGATTTTCGACCCCGAGGAACCCGGCATCGCCACCGTCGCCTCGCCCGCCGGCACCTCGCTCATCCTCTCCACCGTGGACATTGCGAAGACGTCCTTTGTCCGCACCCGCAACTTCAAGGTGCGCCCGAACGCCGGCTCCGTGCTGGTCACGCCCACGGTGTGGAATGTGAACGGCGACTTCAGCAAACGCTGGCTCGTGCAGGCGGGCAGCGGCACCACGAGCATCCTCTACACGATTGGCGACCTCGAGCCGGGCCGCTCCTACACCGTGACCAAGAACGGCGCGGGCAGCAGCCAGAACGCCGACGGCAACGGGACCATCACCTTCACCGACACGGGCGTGTCCACCGGACTCACCGAGTTCGTCATCGCACTGAACCTGTGAAAACAGAAATGAAGACCGAACCTTAACTTTGAACTCTGAACTTAGAACTTTGAACGGAGAAGCGCACGCGTCCGCCCAGCCCTCCGCCGTTCAAAGTTCAAAGTTCAGAGTTCAAAGCTCAAAGTTTTCCGTCTGCTTTCTGCTTTCTGCTTTCTGCTTTCTGCTTTCGCTGGCTCCCGCCCGCGCCGCCGAAGTGCTGGTCACGAACACCGCCGGCCTCACCGCCGCCGCCCTCGCCGCGCAGCCCGGCGACGTCATCGTCATGCAGGACGGCGTGTGGGCTGATGCGGACATCCTCTTCACCACCTACGGCACCGAGGCGCAGCCCGTGACGCTGCGCGCGCAAACGCTCGGGCGCGTCCACCTGACCGGCCAGAGCCGCCTGCGGCTGGCGGGCAGCCACCTCGTCGTGGACGGACTCATCTTCACGAACGGCTACCGCACCTCCGGCGACGTCATCGCCTTTCGCGAAAGCTCGGCGTTCGTGGCCAACAACTCGAAGCTGATCAACTGCGCGATCCTGGACTACAACCCGCCGAACCCGACCAACGACACCAAGTGGGTCTCGCTCTACGGCGTGAGCAACCGCGTCGAGAACTGTTACCTCAAAGGCAAGGCCAACGTCGGCACCACGCTCATCGTCTGGGTCAGCGAACTGCCCGCGCCGGGCCTGCCGAACTACCACGTCATCACGCGCAACTATTTCGGCCCGCGCCCCGTGCTGACCGCGGCCTCCAACGGCGGCGAGACCATCCGCGTGGGCACCTCGGATTACTCGATGAACATTTCGCGCACGACGGTCGAGGACAACTTCTTCGACCGGTGCAACGGCGACGTGGAAATCATCTCCAGCAAGTCCTGCGAGAACATTTACCGCCGCAACACCTTTTGGGAATGCGAAGGCGCGCTCACGCTCCGGCACGGCAACAGTTGCACGGTCGAGGGCAATTATTTCTTCGGCAACCTCAAGCCGCTGACCGGCGGCGTCCGCATCATGGGCGAGAACCAACGCGTGCTGAACAACTACTTCCAGGACCTGGCCGGCTCGTCCTCGCGCGCGCCGCTGGTTTTCATGCAGGGTTTTTTGAACTCGCCGCTGAACGGGTATTTCCAAGTCAGCAACGCCACGGTCGCGTTCAACACGTTCGTGAACTGCAACAACACCTTCGTCGTCGGCCTCTCCGGCACGGTGGGCGGACTGCCCACGACCTTGCCGCCGCGCGATTCCACGGTGGCGAACAACATTGTGCTCCAGACCTCGGGCCGCATCGTGGACTTGCGGCTCGGGCCGGAGAACTTCACCTGGACCTCGAACCTGTTTGCCAGCACCACGCTCGGCATCACGAACGACGGCGTGCTGGCGGCGAACGCGCTGCTGGTCACGAACGGCGCGGATGGAATTTTCCGCCCGAGCGTGGCGAGTCCGGCGCTGGGCAGCGCGGCGGGCGGATTTGATTTTGTAACGTCGGACTTTGAAGGCCACGTGCGTCCGCTCTCCGGCAAGGACATCGGCGCGGATCAGGCGTCCGTCGCGCCGCGCACCAGCGTGCCGCAGTCGTCGCTTACCACGGGGCCGCTCTGGATGCGCGTGAGCGGCTCGGTGGTTTCCTGGCCGCCGCCCGCGCCGATTTTTTACGGCACGGCGCTTGGCGGTTTGCAGTTGAACGCGCAGGCCAACGCGGCGGGCACGCTCGCTTACACGCCGCCCGCCGGCACGCTGCTCGCGGCGGGGTCGAACCAAACCTTGTCCGTGGTCTTCACGCCCGTGGACACCGTGAATTTTTCCAGCGTCACGCAGACGGTCACGCTGCACGTCCTGAAAGCTCCGGCGGTGGTGACGTGGGCGCATCCGGCGGACATCACCTATGGCACGGCGCTTTCGAGCACGCAGTTGAACGCCTCGGCGAATGTGCCCGGCACACTGGCCTACGATCCTTTGCTCGGCACGGTGCTGAACGCCGGTTCCAACCAGACCTTGTCCGTGGTCTTCACGCCGAATGACCTGGCGAACTTTGCCAGCGTCACGCAACAGGTCTCGCTCAACGTGGCCAAGGCGCTGCCGAATGTGCAGTGGGCCGCGCCGGCCCCGGTCGAGCAGGGGACAGTGCTCGGCGGCGTGCAACTGAACGCGACCGTGGCGGTGCCAGGTTCGTTTCTGTATTCGCCCGCGTCCGGGACGGCGCTCGCGGCCGGCAGCGGGCAGATTCTTTCCACGGTCTTCACGCCGGCGGACGCGGCGAACTATTTCACGGTCACGCAGACGGTGGAGATCAACGTGACCATCGGCGGACGCACGCTGCCGCAGATCACCTGGGCGCAGCCCGCGCCGGTGCTCTTCGGCACGCCGCTCGGGCTGTTGCAGTTGAACGCCTCGGCGAACGTCTCGGGAACTTTCACTTACTCGCCGCCGCCCGGCACGGTGCTGCCGGTCGGGAACGGCCACGTCTTGAACGTCACCTTCACGCCGAACGACGAGGACAATTTCATCGCCGCGCAAAAGAGCGTGGCCTTGAGCGTCGCGCCGCTGACGAGCAATGCGCTCCTGCGCGTGGCCTACATCGTGCCGTCGAACCGCACGCCGCAAAGCCACGCCCCGGCGACGTTGCGCGGACTGGTCCGGCAGTATCAGGAATTTTTCGCCGCGCAGATGGCGAACAACGGTTTCGGGCGCAAGTCGTTCACGCCGGAGACCGAGGCGGACGGCGTGACGCCGGTGATTCATGTGCTGACCGTGCCGCAGACGGACGGCTTTTTGCGCGGGGACATTTACGGCCAGCGCGTGCTGGACGCGGCGCGCGCGGCGGGCCTGCCGGTCGGAGCGCCGGGGCAGCTTTGGTGGCTGATTCCCGAGGTCCATGTGCAGAATCCCGACGGCACGATGAGCGGCTCGTTTGAACTCGGCGTCCACACGAACACGCTGCCGATCAGTTCCGGCTGGGCGATCAGCAGCAGCGAAAAGCTCGCGCTGTATCAGACCAAGTATCAGACGAACGCGCTGCTCTACGACGGCCGCATCGTGCCGGAGCTGGGGCCGTATCCGCTGGTGCAGGACGTGTCGTTCCCGTGGTTCGAGGGCATCACCCTCTCGGGCCTCAGCTCGTCGGTGGTCGGCTCGGGGGCGCGGAGCATCGGCTCGGCGTTCGGCCTGCCGCATGATTTTCGGAACGACGAAAACTTCAACGGCAACCTGATGGGCTTCGGCTTCCGGGGCATCCGCGGCGTGTTTCATCCGAATCTTTATCTCTACAATTATTGCACGCTCTCCTACGCCTCGGCGCTGACTTTGAGCGTGAACCCGTTCTTCCATCCGGGCCGCCTCGCCACGGATACGGTGTCGCCGAATGTCACCGTCACCACCTCCGGCCCGCGCGCGCCGTTCGGCGGTCTGCTCGAAATTGAATTCAGCGCCACCGACGATCAGGCGTTGCACCTCGCGGTGCTGACGTGGGAGCAGTCGGCGGATTTCGTGATGGCCGAGGAAGTGTCCCTCAGCGGCCCGGCGGCGGGCGGCACCTTTGCCACGGCGTTCTACGCGCCGGGCCAGACGAACCGCTACCGCGTCACGGCCTACGATCAGTTCGGCAACCAGCGTTCGGCCACCACGACCATCGTGCCGTCCGTGCCGGTCAACCAGGCGCCGCAGCCCTTCATCCGCGTCAGCCCCGTGCTCGCCGGGCCGGGCGAAGACGTGTTGCTGGATGCGTCGCAGACGTTTGACCCGGAGCAGAGCGCCGGCTTTCTCGAAGTGGAATGGGATCTCAATGGCGACGGAAATTTCGACACGCTGCCGACCAGCGAACTGGCGGGCCTGTTCAACTTCAGCACGCAGGGCAGCCGCCTCATTCGTGCGCGCCTCACGGACCCGGCGGGCGATGTCGCCATCTCCGCGCCCGTGGCCTTGAACATCGTGGACTGCCAGACGGAACTTTCTCCGACCAGCCGCAGCCACGGCTACGGGGCCGGCACGAACAAAGTCACCGTCACGGCGGGGCCGAAATGCCGCTGGCTGCCCACGACGACGAATGACTGGATCACGCTGCTCCATGGAAACTTCCCCATCGGTCGCGTCACGTCCGCGCCCGTCTCGTGCTACGAGGCGGTCGGGCCGTCGCCAGTGGGGCCGAGAGTGGATGGGCCGGAATTCACCGGCACCGTCATCCTCAACTACGGCGTGGCGGCCAACCCGCTCTTCACTGAGCGGCGCGGTTACATTTTCATTGGCGATCAAATTTACACGGTCATCCAGCAGCCGACGGTCTGCACGTTCTCGATTTCGCCGACCAACCGTTTTCACGGCTACGGCAGCGGCGGCACCGGGACGATCAAGGTCACGACCAGGGCGGGCTGCGACTGGGCGGCGGTGAACACGAACTCCTGGATCACCATCACCTCGGGCGGCAGCGGCAATGGCGCTGGCACGGTCAATTACGTCCTCGGCGAGAACCGCGTGACTGGCCGGCGTGCGGGCAACATCGTGATTGACGACCGCGTCTTCACCGTCTCGCAGTGGGGCACGAACTGCGAGCTGGCGCTCACCCCCGCGACGCGCCTGCACACCTCCAGTCCCGAGACCAGCACCAACACGATCAGCACGGCCTCGACTTGCGCGTGGCTGGTGGAGAACACGAACGCATGGATCAGCATCCTGTCGCCGTTGAGCGGAACCATTTCGAGCAACCTCATTTACTCCGTCGCGCCGAACTTTGGCGCGGAGACGCGCTCCGGCGTCGTCACGGTCAATGGCGAGACATTGAGCATCTCGCAGTCGGCGTGCTCGCTGGCCATCGAGCCGGCGGGGCGCGCGCATCTGTTCTCGGCGGCCACGGGTTCCATCTGCGTCGCGGCGGGTCCGATTTGCGACTGGTCGGTCAGCACCACGAACAGTTGGATTTCCATCCTGTCCGCGTCGAGCGCGGTCAGCACGGGGCGCGTGGATTATGTCGTCGAGGCCAATCCCGTCAGCGTGGCGCGCGTCGGCGTCATCTCGGTCGCGGGGTATGAATTCCTCATCACGCAGGACCCGAAACCGTGCTATTTCGCGGTCACGAACCTGGACGAGGCGCGCAGCGAGAGCTTTGGCGAGAGCGGCGGCGACAGCTCGATTTTTATCCACGCGGATCTCGGCTGCACTTGGACGGCGGTCTCGGACTCCCCGTGGATTTCCATTCTCGACGGTGCGTCCGGCAACGGCCCCGGCACCGTCATCTTCGTGGTCGCGCGCAATGACGGGCCGGCCCGCAGCGGCTACATCACGGTCGCGGGCGAGGACTATCACATCACGCAGGCCAGCGGCGTGCGCGAGGTGCGGCTCACGGACACGGCGGTGGCCAGCGGGCAGACGAACGCGATTTACGTCATCCTCGACGCGCACGGCGGCGAGAACGCGCTGGCCTTCAGCCTGTGCTACGACTCGAACTTGCTGGCCTTCGCCTCGGCGTCGTTGCTCCCATCGGCTCCGCTCACGGCGGTGTTGACCGTGGCGAATCAGGAGGCGGCGCAGGGCCGCGTCGGTCTCACGGTGGCGATGCCGAACGGCTTCTCGCTCCCGCCCGGCACCGGCACGGTCGTAAAAGTGTTGCTCGCGGGCAAACCGGTGGACGGCAAGCCCTATACCACGGTCAGCGTGTGCGACGCGCCAGTCGCGCGCTCGCTGGTGGACGCGGGTTTCCCCCCCACGGCGCTGACGGCGAATTTCGGCAGCAGCACGGTGCGCGTGCTCGGCCTGTGCTCGCTCAACGAGGCGCTGGATGTGACGAATCTGACGTTCGTGACCGGCGCGATCCCGTGGGGCTGCCAGGCGGAGACGACACATGATTTGGAAGACGCGGCGGTAAGCGGCGCGGTCCCGGCGAGCGGCGAATCGTATTTTGAAACCACGGTGACGGGGCCGGGCACGTTGAGCTTCTGGTGGAAGGTATCGAGCGAGCAGGACAACGACCGTCTGCGTTTCTACATGGATGGCGGCACGCAGTTCACCATCTCCGGCGACGTGAACTGGGAGCCGCGCATTTTCAGCGTGCCGGCGGGCGCGCACACCCTGCGCTGGCGCTACAACAAGAACGTCGGGACGATCACGAACGGACAGGACCGCGCGTGGGTGGATCAGGTGGTGTATGAGGCCGCGCCGCCGAGCATCACCAGCCAGCCCGTGGCGCAGGCGGTGGATCAGGGCGCGACCGCGACGTTCAGCGCGGCGGTGGCGGGCCAGGCTCCGTTCACCTATCAATGGCGGCTGAACAGCGCGCCGCTGGTCGAGACGGCGGTCATTCGCGGCACCATCACCCCCACGCTCACGCTCTCGAACGTGCAGCCGTCGCAGGTGGGAAACTATTCAGTCGTCATCACCACGGCCCAGGGCGCGCTCGTCAGCTCGAACGCGGCGCTCACCGTCACGCCAATCTTGCCGCTGCCCGAGTCGCTCGACACCACGTTCACCATCACGTCGAGCGGCAACGCGAACTGGGTCGGCCAGGCGCTGGTCACGCATGACGGCGTGGACGCGGGGCGCAGCGGCCCCATCACGCACAATCAGGCGTCGTCGTTCCAGACGGTGATCAACGGCCCCGGCACGCTGCGCTTCTGGTGGAAGGTTTCCGCCGAGTCCGGCGACCGCCTGCGCTTTTTCATCAACGCCGTGGAGCAGACGAGCATCACGGGTGACGTGGACTGGCAGGAAAAAATTTACACCCTCGGCACCAACGCGCAGACGCTGCTGTGGACCTACGCGAAAAATTCCAGCGGCTCGCTGCTCGAAGATCGCGGCTGGGTGGATCAGATCCGTTTCATCCCGCAGGCCGTCGCGATCACCGTGCAGCCGACGAACCAGATCACGGATCAAGGCACGAACGCCGTCTTCACCGTCGGCGTGAGCGGGACGCCGCCGATTTATTATCAATGGCTGTTCAACGGCGCTCCGATGGGCGCACCGAACAGCGCGACGCTCACGGTTCCGAACGTGCAGCCCGCGAACAACGGCCTCTACTCCGTCTTTGTCACCAACGTGGCGGGCAGCGCGACCAGCTCGAACGCGTCGTTGCAAGTGAACCTCATCGTGCCGCTCGCCGAGGCGCTCGACACCACGAACTTGAACTGGACCACGACCACGACGCCCGCCGGAGCCGCACCCTGGGTCGGGCAGGTGGCGATCTCTCGCGACGGCACGGACGCCGCGCGCACCGGACCCATCGGCGACAGTGTCACCACCACGCTCGCCACCACCCTGACCGGTCCCGGCACGTTCTATTTCTGGTGGAAAGTTTCCTCGCAAGGCGCCGGCTCCGACCGTCTGCGCTTTTACGTGAACGGCTCCGAGCAGGAGGCCATCTCCGGTGAAGTGGACTGGACCTTCCGCAGTTGGACCATTCCGAGCGGTGCGAACCAGCTCGTGGAATTCCGCTACCAGAAAAACAGCAGCGGCAAGGCCGGGCTGGACATGGGCTGGGTGGACCAGGTGCGCTACGTGCCGAACAGCGTGCCGACCGCGCCGTTCTTCGCCGTGCAGCCGGTGAACCGCACCGTGGTGGTGCCGGCGGGCGTCAGCTTCAACGCGCTGGCCGGCGGCTCCGCGCCGCTCAGTTATCTGTGGCATCTCAACGGCGTGCCGCTGACTAACGGTTCCGGCGTCGCGGGCGCCACAACCACCAACCTCACGCTCACCGGCGCGGCGGCGGCGCAGGCGGGAAATTATTCCGTGCTCGTCACGAACGGCGCGGGCGCGACCTTCAGCACGCTGGCCTCGCTCACCGTCATCACCGCGCCCTTCATCACGAACGCGCCGGTGGATCGCTACGTCGTCGCCGGCTCGAACGCGGTCTTCAACGTCGGCGCGCTCGGCCAGGCTCCGCTCTCCTACCAGTGGATGCGCGACGGCAGCAACTTGATCAACGGCGCGAAGTACAGCGGCGTCACCACTTCCAATCTCACCGTCCTGAGCGCGCAGGTCGGGGATCAAGGCATCTACTCCGTCATCGTTAGCAACGCCGCCGGCACCGCGAGCAGCCTGCAAGGCGCGGGCACGCTCACCGTCTGGAGCGCGGCGCGCAGCGGCGTGCTGGCGAACAGCCAGAACACGCTGCTCGAAGCGAATGTGACCGGCCCCGGCACGATCAAGTTTGCGTGGAAAGTTTCTTCGCAGACGAACAGCGACGCCTTCCTCTTCCTGAACGGCGCGACGGAACTCGCGCGCATTTCCGGCGAAGTGGACTGGCAGCAGCAGACCTTCGCCGTGGCGGCGGGCGCGCACACCTTGCGCTGGCAGTACGTGAAGGACGCGGCGGGCAGCGCCGGTTCCGACGCGGGCTTCCTCGACCATGTGGAATTTATTTCCGACACCGCCGTCGCGCCGCTCGTGACCGCGCAGCCCGTCGGCCGCACCGCGCTCGCCGGCACCACGATTTCCTTCGACGCGACCGTGACCGGCTCGACGCCGCTCACGTATCAATGGCGTTTGAACGGCGTGTCCTTGCCGAACTCGGCCAGCGTTGGTGGCGCACAGACGCCGCGCCTCACGCTCTCCGGCGTCACGCTCGGTCAGGCGGGCAACTACTCGCTGCTCCTCAGCAACTCGGCCGGTGTTGCCATCAGCTCGAACGCCGCGCTCGTCGTGAATTCGCCGCCCGCCGGCAACGCGCCCGTCGTCACCACGCCGCCCACGAGCCGTCAGACGAGCGAGAACGCCTCCGTCACTTTCACCATCGCGGCGACCGGCGCGGCTCCGCTCACTTACCAATGGTTCCTGAACGGCGCACCGCTCGCGAACGTCGCCGGCGTCAGCTCCATCAGCGGCGCGACCACCGCGAGCCTCAGCCTGAGCAACGTGCAGGCGGCGCAGGCGGGCAACTACACTGTGGTCGTCAGCAACGCCGTCGGCCTCGCCACCGCGCGCGCCTCGCTCTCCGTGCTCACGCTCGGTGAGGCGGCGGGTGCGCCCTACATCGGTTTCGCCCAAGCCGGCAACGCCTCGTGGATCGCGCAGACCAGCGCCACCGCCCACGATGGCGTGGACGAGGTTCGCACCGGCTACATCAATCACGGCGAGAACTCCCGCTTGGAAACCTACGTCGAGGGACCCGGCACCGTGACCTTCTGGTGGAAAGTTTCCTGCGAAGCGAGCGACGACAATTTGCGCTTCTACATTGGCACGCCTGAAATCGTCCGCATCTCCGGCGAAGTGGCGTGGGAACAAAAAACTTACGCCGTCCCCGCCGGCACGCAGTTGCTCAAGTGGCGCTACGGCAAAGGCACGAGCGGCACCGCCGGCCAGGACGCGGGCTGGGTGGACGACATCACCTACACGCCAAGCACGATCAACATTGCGCCCGCCATCACGAACCAGCCGGCGAGCCTCAACCTCTTTGCGGGCCACACCGCGAACTTCGGCGCGGGCGCGGGCGGCTCGATGCCCCTGACCTTCCAATGGCGCTCGAACGGCGTGCCGGTGCTGAACGGCAACGGCGTGAGCGGCGCGCGCGGCCCGCGGCTCACGATTCTCAGCGCACCCCCGCAGTCCGCGAGCTACTCGCTCTTCGTGAGCAACGCGGCGGGCACGGCCACGAGCGCGGTGGTGACGTTGAACGCCACGTCCGTT
>JANOAY010000456.1:0-1838 GCA_031411375.1 Pedosphaera sp.
CTTCGCCACAGCCGCGCTCCGGTGTGCGGGAGTGAGTGTTTGGTTCTTCATCATTTCAAATCATAAAACCGCCACGCCGGCTTGGTGTCGCGTGTGAGCGGCAGGTTGAGCATTCCGGCGCGGATCAATTCGATGGGCATCGAGTTGTAGGTCAGCACCGTGTCGTTGAACTGCTTCTCGGACATCTTCCCGGTGCCGACGATTTCCTTTCGCAAGGCATTCAGTTGCAGCCCGCCGATCATGTAGCCGGCCTGGTAGAGCGGCGAGTAGCCGCCCGAGATGAACCGCCGCACTTCGCTCGTCGCGCCCAGTTTCTCGTGGCCCACGCGCTCGACGAGGAAGTCCACCATCTCCTTCGGCTGCATCTGCGCGAGATGATATTTCAAACTCACGATGATGCGCGCGCACCGGTGCATCCGCCAGAAGAGCATCCCGATGCGATCCTCGGGCGTCTGGCCGTAGCCCATGTCCCACAGGCGAATCTCCCAGTAGAGCGCCCAGCCCTCGGTGAGAAATGGCGTGGTGAACAGGCCGCGGTAATCACGGTTCCGCGCCGCCGTGAAGATTTGCAAATGATGTCCCGGCATCAGCTCGTGCGCCGTGACGATGCGTGTGTAGTGACGATTGTTGCCGCGCATCGCCATCATCTTGTCGTCGTGTTTCATCTCGTCCTTGGCGTAGGCCACGTTCACGGCCTGCCCGCCGTAGGAGGCGTAGGGCATGGTCTTTTGCTGCTCGGGTGAAATCATGGTGAGCCGCCACGTCTCCTCGCAGAGCGGCGTGACGGTGACGAGTTCGTGCTTGCGGACGAAGTCCAGCGCGTCCTGCGCGCACTTCGCGACGAAGTCATCCTGCTCGCCCGGCGGCACGAAGTCGGACTTTACTTTCGCCAGCGCCTTCTTCCAATCGTCGAAGCCCATCTCCTTCGCCGCCTTCTTCATCTCCGCCTCGCACCAGGCGAATTCCTTTTCGCCGATGCTGATCAATTCCTCGGGCGAGTAAGGGAGAAACTCCGACGCAATGTCGCGCACCAATGCGTCGCGACCCAGCACTTCGCCGAGCAACGGGTCTTCGTCCTTGCCCTTCTGCTCGGCGATTTCCTCCTTCAGATACTTCGCGTAACTCTCCAGCGCCGTGTTCGCCTCTTCGTAAGGCTTCTTCATCCACCAGGAGAAATCGGGTTGGTAGCCTTCGTAGAACGAATACCAGTTTCGCAACGTGTTCTTCACGTCGTTGACGGCGGAGGCAGCGCGGCGTCCGAGGGCGGGGGAGACTTTGATCGGCGGCTCCTCCGGTTTGTCTTTCGCTTCTTTCGGCTCCTTCACTGCCGCCGTGTCGTTCGTTTTGTCGGCCTTGGCTTTCTTCCCTTTCTCCACGCGCTCCTTGAGCTTCTTCGCCTGCTCGGCGAGTTCGGAAACTTTCGCCGCCGCGTCTGGCGCGGAAAAAGATTTCAGCCGCCAGCGCGCCGCCTCCAACTCCTGCACCGGCTTGCGGAAGGAGAGCAGTTCATCCATCTCCTGCAACCGCGCGCGCTCGACCGTCTGCTGATCCAACTGCGCCTCGATCTCATTCCGCAACAGCACGTAGTCCACGCGCCCCTGCTGGTTCAACGCGTCGAAATCCGTCTGCGGCAAACGTCCCTGCCAGTCGCGATACATCTTCTCCAACCGCTCGAAGCGCACATCCGACCACGGCAACTCGTAGAAGCGCGACACCGCCGAGCGGTCGCTGCTGTAGCCGCGAACTGTGTCTTGTAACTCCGTTTCACCGGCGCGTGCGACAACCAGGGAGGTCAGGACACCAAGACCGGCCCACAGCAGAAATTTCATGCGCGCGAG
>JANOAY010000457.1:0-10022 GCA_031411375.1 Pedosphaera sp.
ACCCACGCCGGCGTTGGTCCCGGCCACGATGGAGACGTCGTCAATGATCGCGCTGCCCGTCTCGCCCAGATAGAGCAGCAGGCGCATCGGACCCGGCTCACCGTTGCCAATGCTCCCGCTCACGCTGAAGAACCGCCAGCCCTCCCGCGGCTGCGCCGGGGTGGAGATGGCCTCGGAATAAGTCGGCGGCACCGACACGGCAAACCAGTTGCCCACGCGCACGTTGTCTTGCGCGGCGTCAATCAACTGGAAGGACGAGCCGGGATAGCCCGCCGCGGTGCCGGGCCACGGACGCGCGCCTTCGTAGCGCACCTTGTCCACGATCAAATCCTGTGCGGGTGTCGCGCCGGGTTTGATCAGCGTGAGCGTCTCGCCGTCCACTTGCAGGCCGCCGGTGAACTGATCGGCCACCGCCACGGCGCCGCCGTAGGCGTTGCCGAAGGCGACACGATCCTTCGCGAGCACGAGATATGCGCGCGGCCCGATGGTCGAGCCTTCGGGGAAGGTGTAGCCCAGCCCGTTGATGACCCAGCCGGAGAGATCGAAGGTGTAACTGGTCGAGCGGTTGAACAGCTCGACGTATTCCGCATCCGGCGTGAGCGGGTTCGACATGATTTCGTTGAAGACCACATTCGTCTCGGGCCGTTCGATGACGCCGGTGTAATTGATCGCCAGCGGGAAGGTCGTGCCCGCGATGACGTTGCTCAGGCGGTCGTAGGCCACAAGCGTGAAGTCGTTGACCCCGTTCGTGAACATCGGCAGGCGCAGGCTCCACGCCGTGGGCGCGGTCTGCGCGCCGCTCCAGGCGATGGGATAGCTGATGCCGTTGATCTCGATGAACTTCACGCCCATCGGCGCGGTGCCGGAGATCGTCACGAAATTGCTGCCGCTCGTGAAGGTCGTGGGACTGGTGATGGCGAACGCCGCCGAAGGCACCTGCCCGAGGATGAAGTTGCGGCGGTCCACGGCGTACTGTTTCACGTTGTTCACGGCGTTGGGGTCAATGTTCACGTTGTTCGCGAGGAGCGCGGCGGCGCGGGCGTCCACGCGCGCATTCATCTCGGCGGCGCTAAACGGCCCGTTCGCAATGTCGATCAGCCCGCGCCAGTAGGCACGCGCGGCTTCGGCGGTGTTGACCAGGGCCGAGAGGCGGGCATCGCTCACGCCGCCGAAAAGTCCGGTGGTCGCGGTGCGTCCGCCGCTGCCCATCGTGAAGTCAATGTCCCAGGTCATGAGCTGGAACTTGCCGAAGTCCGGGCGGTAGCTGAAGCAGTTCTTGCCGCGCTCGTAGCCGTAGGCGTCCCAGTTTCCGACCGCGCGCTGCACGGCCAGGATGCGCATCCACTGCTCGATATCAATGAGCTGCCCGACCTGTTTGACCATCGCGTCCGGCAGCGGATTGATGGTGGGATTGCTGACCGGGCTGATGACGTCCACGAGCGTGAGCAGGTTGGTATAATCGTTCGCCGACTCGGAGGCGGAGACGGAACGCTTGCGCCACATGAAGCGGTAGGGCGAGAGCTTGATGGTGTTCGGGTTGCCGCCCACGTTGGTGTTGCGGCGCTGCAAGTCGGCGTCGTCGTTGCTCTTCGTGCCGGAGTTGCCGCCGTCGTCGGGGAACTCGAACCAGTCCTCGATCTTGTAGAACTGGCCGTCCGGGGCCTGCGGATTCCACGCCGCCGCCACGTCGCCGTTCGGCTGCTGGGAATCTTCCATGATGAAATTGCCGGTGCGGTTGCCGGTCACGCTGCGCTGGTCGCCGTTCACGAACATGTGGATGTAACGGCGGTTGTTGTAATGCACGTTCAGCGCCTTGAAGATTTCATAGGACGTCTGCTCGGCCACCGCGCTGGTGTCGCTGCTGGTGTTGCCGCTCGGGTTGCCCACGGTGTTGAGCACGAAGTCCGTGGAGTTCAGCAACTGGTCGTCGTCCGGGAAGTTCGCCACGAAGTCCACGCGGTTGTTGCCGCCGCCGCCGCTGATGTCGGTCATCGAGCCGACGTGCCACGGGCTGCCGCCGTACTGCGGCAACATATTGTACACCACGCGGTAGTTGTTATAGACGAAGGTGCCGTCGAGCGGCGCGTTGTTCAGCTTGTCCGGACGGGTGGTCCAGCGCACGCGCGTCGCCTCCGTGTTCCAAAGATGGTAAGTGGCAAAGCTGCCGGGCATCTGCACCTCGCCCCAGCGCACCACGCACTCGTGGCTTGGCGCATCATTTGGGAACTGGCGGTTCAAGGCGTTGGCCGGGAAGGAATTCGACACGCCCGCGCCGTCTCGCGCCACAATGTAGAACGCCGCGCGTGTGCCGGTCGTCTGGCCGGGAATGGTGCCGGAAAACAGGCCGTCGCCCGCCACGCTGTCGCCAGCCGCGCCGCTGTCATTCATGGTCACACTGGTGAAAGTCGTCGCCGGATCGATGCGATACCGCACCACCAGCTGCGTGACCGTGTTCGGATCATTCGCGCGCGCCGTGACCACGATGGCCTGGCTGGCAGCGGGGAGGATGGGAGAATGCACGACCTCGTAAATCGCCGGGCCGGCATTCGTGACCGCACGGCTGTTCGGCGCGCCGGGCGTGCCGAGATTCAACGGCACCTGCATCCGTCCGAACGCTTCGAGACCGCCACCACGCAAGCGCAGCAGCACTTCCGGGAAGCCGCGAATCCAGCGCGCCTTGGCCCGCATCGTGGCCGTGCCGCTGCCGTTCGGCACCGCCGTGCCGAGCGTCTGGCGGATGCGGTTGCCGCCGTTGTCACCGCGCGAGGCGGCGGTGATGTGCAAACTCTTCGTGCCGGTGTAGCCGGAGTTCTCGATGAAACTTTGATCATGCGAGCCGCCCATGACCCAGTTCGCGGCCCCGGACTCGAAGCCGCCGTTGACGATCACGTTGAGGTTGGTGGAGTTGCGGACTTCGATGTCGTCAATCAGACATTCGCCCACGCCCAGCATCATCACGTACAGGCTGTTGCCGTCGCCCTGCCCGATCTGCGCGTGGTCCACCGGGCCGCTGAACTCGAAGGGCGTCCACTGGGCCTTCGCCGATTCGTCGCTGTCCGCCCAGTTCGCGGGCTGGCTCACGTCGGCGTGCGCATCAATCAGCTCCAGACTGCTGCCGCCGCCGTCGGCCCAGGTCGTCCACTTGCCGCCCCGGCGGTAGTTCAGCTCGTTGACGGCGTAATAAAATTCCACGTTCGTGAGCACGATGTTGTTGTTGGTCACAAAGCCGTATTTCGGCGCGGAGAGGGCCAGACGTTCGCCGCCGTTGGCGAGCGAGCCGCTGTAATTGCCCACGAGGTTCGTGGCGTTCAGCGCGCCAGGCGGGTGGTTCGCCGCGAGCCGCGCGGAGTTCTTCGACACGACGACATACGCGCCGGGCTGGAGCGTGAAGCCGGCGGAGAACGTGTAATCAATGCCCGACGTGAAACGCCAGCTTCCGAGGTTCACCGGGCTGCCGCTACGGTTGTAGAGTTCCACGAACTCGTCGTCGCTGTTGCCGGTGATGGGGTTGAACATGATTTCGTTGATGACCACCGGGCTGTTCAGCGCGGGGCTGTTCGACGCGCCGGGCGTGAGCGCAATCTGGCGGCGGAAGGTCGTCGAGCCGTCCGGCGTGCGGCCCGTCGAGACGCCGTTTTCCTGGCCGGCGAACGCGACGGCATCAATGACGCGGTTCTGATTCGAGTTCACCAGTACGATGCGCTCGCCGCCGGAACTGAGCGAGAAGCCGAGCTGCGTCTGGTTCCACACCGCGAAACCGCCCGCGCTGATCGTGGTGCCGTCGGCGATGCGGAATTTGTTCGTGGTCAGGCTGTCGCTCAACCAGAAGCCGGAGAGGTCCACGGCGACGTTGCCGTGGTTGTAGAGTTCCACGTAGTCCTCCTGCGGCACATCGGTGTGGGCGAGGAACTCGTTGATCATCACATCGCGCGCCGGCTCGGAGCCGATGGCGTCGAAGCCGCCGGGCGAGCCGCCGATGACATCGCTCGCGCCCCACGCCTCGCGATTCCCCTCGCCGTACGAAGGCCGCGCCAGCACCAGCGAATGGCCCGCGCCGTCCGCCTCGATAGGCCATGGATAAGCCGTGGAGAAATCCACCGCGAGCACCACCGCGCCCGCCGCATTGTGGAAGCGCACGGTGCCGCCGGCGTTGTTCAGCGAGTTCTCAATGTTCGGGGAGACGTTGGTGACGTTGCCCACCACGTTGGTGAGGAAGCCGTTGGTCACGCCGTATTGCACGACGCCCGTGATGCCATAGACCGCTTCCACGTCCGCCTTCACTTTGGCGAGCACGATGAACTGGCCCGGTTGAATGCGCGTGTTCGGGGGGAAGGTGTAGTCCACGTCGCCCGCGATGCGCCAGCCGCTGATGTCCTCGAAGATGGAGAGCGAGTTGTACAGCTCGATGAACTCGATGACCCGCCCGTCCACCCGCGCCTTGGGGTGATACATGATTTCCGAAATCGCGATGCCCGTGGTGCGCGCGGACGGCCCGAGCGGTTCGCGCCGCGCCGCCGTGAAGGGCACGACCACGCCGCCCGCCGCGCTCTGGTAATCGCGGAACTGCACCGCCGCCGCCTGCGCCGCGCTCGCGCCGCAGACCGCGTAGCCGAGATAGACCGTGGCAGGCATGGCGATGGTCGAGCTGCCGAGCAGGACCCAGTTCTGTCCGTCGAGACTGCCGTAGCCGGTGAAGACGTTGCCGGCGCGCGCGAGACGCATCCAAGTGTAGGGATAATTAACCGGGTGCCAGCCCGCGATGGTCGTGTCCACGCCAGCGGTGATGCGCGACTGAAAGTATTCCCCCGCCACGTTCGGCCCCGCCATCGTGGCGGCGAAGCGGCTGTTCGCCGCGAGCGTGTCGCGCGCCATCAGGCCCGCGCGCGCCCACGGCTGCGCGGAACTCAAGGACTGCACGCGCAGCTTGATGTCGAAGTCGCCCGAGGTCTGCGCGTAACCAAACGTGAACTGGTCCGCCGCGCCCGTGATGTTGGTGCCGCCGCCCGTGATGTTGTAACCGTCCGCCACGGTGGCAATGGTGCCGCTGATGGCCGGGTTGCCGATGTCCGCATAGGAAAGATTGGCGGCGGAGAACTGGGCCTGGCTGTTGGCCGCGATCACGTTGGCGGCGGCGGCCACGTCCGTCAGGCCGCTGACCGTCAGCGTGTAGGTCGTGCCGGGCGTGAGCGGGGCGGTGGTGAACAGGATGTTGCTCTGCGAGACATCCAGCGTGGCGTTGGAGATGATGAGATTGCCCAGCAGGCTGGTGATGGAAAAGTTCGCAAGATTCGCCACGCCCGCCGCCGCCATTCTTTCCGAGAAGGCGGCGACCGCCTGGTTGTTCCCCGCCTGCGAGAGGCCAAGCAGCGCCGGAGCCACCAGGTCCGGGTTCACCGTGAGCGTCACCACGGAACTGGTCGCGAAATAGGTCGTGTTGCTGGCCAGGTTTTGCGCCACGGCCCTGACGTTCAATCCGTCCAACGCGTAGGGCGCGGAGGGAATGGTGAACGTGGCGTTCGTCGCGCCCGGCCAGGCCACATCATTCGTGAACCACTGCACCGTGGGCGGAAAGTAGCCGCTCAGTCCGACGGTGAACGTCGCGGGCTGAAATTCCGCGACCACCTGGCTTTGCGGCTGGTTGGTAATCGACACCGCCGCCTGGATGCCCGGCACGGCCGTCACGGAAAAATTGTCCAGCTGCATGGCCGTGTCCGGCGAGGACACGTCCGCGTTGTCGTCCACGAAGAGGAGATAGAGGCTGCCGTTGTTGGGCCAGAACACGCTCACCGTGCCGGACACCGGGCCCACCGCCGCACTGGACAGGGACCCCGCGCGCGCCCAGCTCCCCGCCGCGCCACTCAGGCTGTAATAAACCTGGAAGGCGGGCACCTGCTCGGCCAGCACCGCCGCCTGCGCGTGATCGAACCGGATGTTCGCCGCCACCGCCTCGCTGCCGATGGTGTTGACCAGCGAACACATCAGCACCGTCGCCGCGTTGCCCGTGGGCCGGGTCTGGAGATAAAAGCCGGTGGAACTCCAGTTCGCCACCACGCCCGCCGCCGGGGGATTCGCCGCGTCCGACACGGTCTGGGCCGTGATGCCGGCGGCGGTCAGCGCCTGCACCGCCGCGTCCATCGCCGCCTCCGAGCCGATGTCCGCGCTCGCGCCCCCGATGGTCGCGTGCGACCAGTCCGCCGCCGATGGCTGGATGCCAAAGGCATTGGTGTAGCCGCCCGAGCCGACCGTCGCGCCACGCGCAACCGGGCCGGACGCAGCCAGCCACGCCAGCAAGAGCAGGCTGGAAAAAAAGAAACGCAGTTTGTTCATAAGCAAGGGAGCAGTGTGTTCTCGGTGAGTGAGGAGTTTTTTCCACCGTTCAACCGCCGGAAAAGACATGACGGCAGCCGTGTGCAGGCGGAAAAAGCCTGCGCGGCTGCGGCACGAGTGACCGGCGATTGGTGCATGGGTTCGCGAAATATAGGCAGGTGAACGGACACTTGGCAACCATCGCGGCACGAACACAGGGATATTTTTTCACCGACGGAGCGGCGGACAGTCTTGTCCACTGTGGATCAACCCGCTGAAGGAGCGCGCCCATCCCCGGTCACGCTCCGTTTGAAATTTGTAATTTGGAGCTTGTTTGGGATTTGAGTTTTGGAATTTGGAATTTAATTCCTTCCCGCCGCCCACAGCACGCCGCGCGACAGGTAGCCGAGGAACACCGGGTCACGAAACGTCTCGTCCGAATGCCCGTAAGTCGTGCCGAAGACGCGCGCCTTCCCATACTGGTTGATCCACGCCACGGGATAAGTCTTCCCGTCGCGCTCGCTCACCGAGGTCGCCAGCGCGCGGGCGTTCGGCCAGAGCTTGTCGATCACGTAGAGTTCATCCATCGGCGTCCGCCAGCCGTCGGGGATGCCCTGCACGATGGGATGCGCCGGCTCCATCTTCTTCACCGCGTAACGGCTCTGGTGATCATGCCGCCGGCTGGTCACGCCGAGAAACTCCCGCCAGTCATCCATCGTCGCCGAGCGATACGTGTGCATGGCGCAATGCACCACCACCGCCGGCGTGCCCGCGTGATGCACCGCCGTGATGCGCCGGATGTATTTGGTGTCCACAGTGTCGGCGAAACACTCATTATGCACCACCACATCGTAGCCCTGCGCCCAGTTCGGATGGTCGTAGAGGGAAATTTGCGCGCGCGTGCCGGTGCCGCCTTCGTTCACCACGGTCCACTGCACCGGGGTCAGTTGCGCCACCGCGTTCGTCAGCGATTCGCTCTGCAATTTGTAATTATGGCAGCACCCGCCCGTGATGAGCAGCGCGCGCAGCGGCTTCTTGCTGGCGGACGAAGTGGAATGACAGCCCGCGATGAGAAATGCTGCGGCGCACAAAACGGCGCAGGAAAGAATGCGTTGGAACATGCCGCAACGCTACCGGCCCCCGGCCCTCACGGTCAACGCCAGCCCGTCACCGTCGCAATTCAGGATGGCTGATCTGCCCGCCTGAATGCGCGCAGCGCATGTAAAGCGCGCTTGTCACCACGCCCAGTGCGAGCACCAGCATCACCGTCCAGATTTTTAACGGACGTTTCGCGCGCCCGAACCACAGGGCCAGCACCGCACTGAGGGCCAGCAGGAAAACTGCGGTCGTCACCTGATCGCCCGCTTGCTCATGTTGGCTCACAAACTCCTTCGCCGAGACAAACTGCGCCGCGTGCTGCTCCGCCGCGAAGTCGCCGGTGAACTTGATCGCAATCGCCGCCACGGACAGCAACGCCACCGCCCACAACGCCAGCCGCATCACTTCCTCGCTGCGCCGCTTCCACCCAATCAGCAACAGCAGCAATACCAACGGCAGCCCGATCACCGGCAGGTGATTCAGTGCGAGATGAATTTGTCTCCAGTCCATAGCTTTTAGTTTTTCTTCGTTTTTTTAGCGTGAGGCGTGCTTCGCCTGCTCCGTCAGCGCGCGCCAGCGATCCACGCGCTCCTTGATTTTCTTTTCCACGCCCTGCTCCGTCGGCTCGTAGTAACGCTTGAAGGCTCCGAGGTAATCCTGCGGCGTGAAATGTTCCGGCGCGTCGTGCGCGTACTGGTAGCCGACACCGTGGCCGAGTTGCTTCGCGCCCTTGTAATGACCGTCGCTCAGATGCTGCGGCACCGGCAGCGTGCGTCCCGCGCGCACGTCTTCGAGCGCCGCATCAATCGCCAGATACGCGCTGTTGCTCTTGTTCGCCGTCGCGAGGTAGATGGCGGCTTCCGCGATGGGAATCCGCGCCTCAGGCCAGCCGACAAACTCCGCCGCCTGATGCGCCGCTGCCGTCAGCACCAGCGCCATCGGATCGGCAAGGCCGACATCTTCCGCCGCCGCGATCAGCATCCGGCGCGTGATGAAGCGCGGGTCTTCCCCGGCTTGAATCATCTTCGCCAGCCAGTAGAGCGTGGCGTCCGGGTCGCTACCGCGCATGGATTTGATGAACGCGGAAATGGTGTCGTAGTGCGCGTCGCCATCGCCGTCATACACGATGGCCTTCTTCTGAATGCTCTGCTCCGCGACCGCGAGCGTGATGTGGATGAAGCCGTCCGCCTCGGAGGCGGTGGTGAGCGCGGCGATCTCTAAAGAGTTCAACGCCTTGCGCGCGTCGCCGTCCGAGATGCGCGCGATGTGTGCGAGCGCGTCCTCGTCGGCGCGGATTTTCAAGTGGCCGAGTCCGCGCTCGCCGTCCGTCAGCGCGCGGTGCAGGAGCGCGAGCAAGTCGGCCTCGCTCAAGGACTGGAGTTCAAAAATCTGCGAGCGCGAGACGAGCGGCGAGTTGACGAAGAAGAACGGATTGTGCGTGGTCGCACCGATGAGCCGCACCACGCCGCTCTCCACGTCCGGCAGCAGCACATCCTGCTGCGATTTGTTGAACCGGTGAATTTCGTCAATGAAGAGAATGGTTGGCTGCCCGGTGTTCGCGAGGCGGTTACCCGCCGCCGCCAGCACTCGCCGCATGTCCGCGACATTCGACTCGACCCCGCTCAACCGCTCGAACTTGTTGCTCGTGTGATGCGCGATGAGTTGCGCCAGAGAAGTTTTCCCCGTGCCGGGCGGCCCGTAAAAAATCAGCGACTGAATGCGATCCGCCTCGATAGCACGTCGCAGCAACTGCCCCGGCGCAAGGATGTGGGACTGACCAACGTACTCGTCGAGTTTGCGCGGGCGCATCCGCGCGGCGAGCGGCGCGGACGATGCGGCGGGGCGGACAGCGGACGGCGTCTCGTCCACTTTGGGTTCGCTGGAGAACAAGTCATCGCGCGGCATTGGCCGCAGCGTAAATTCCAAAACCCAAAATCCAAATCCCAAATAAATTTCAAACTCCGGCGCGGGCGGGCGCAAGCAAACCGGCGCTAAAGCGACCGCTTTCAGGACGGAGTGACGTTTGAAAGAGCGCCGTCAGTTCAAACCAACTCTTTCCTCCGCATCCGTACAGAAAATACCCCGCCGTGAATGCCGTGGGAAGCAGTTCCGTTGAACATCTTATGAACAAGTGGGACCGGCTTCGACAGCGTTCAACGTCCAGTAAAGGCCTGTTGGCGGCTGCTGATAATGAAGGGCCCCGTGTTTTCGTCATTACGGTCCAAGGATATGGCTTCGATACACGAGCATAGGCAGGGTAAATTTGTTTCCTGCTTTCGCAGTCAAAGAGCATTGCCGCCTCGCGGCGACACCGAAATTATCGGCGGCAGAAATTTTTACTCAAGAGCGGAAAGCAAATTGGCCGCAAAAAATTTCTCAGCCGCAAACTCCGCGTCGAATAGATCGACGGACGCCGCCATTGACTGGGAATGCCGTCGGAAACTCAGGATCGGTTTTCGAGTTTAAGAATCTCCCGCAATTGCGCTTCAGTGAGCTTAGGCTTCCCGCGCGTGAACTTGTCCGTGAACTGTTTGATCTGTTCGATCTGTTCGATCTGCCACAAAACCTGGGCCGGCGTGGGCGGGCGCCCCACAATCTTACGTGGGCCAAACTGTTCC
>JANOAY010000458.1:0-10110 GCA_031411375.1 Pedosphaera sp.
GCCGGACTCGCCGGCGCGCTCTCGGAGACGGGTGATGGCAATGTGCTCTTGCTGAATTTGAATTACGAAGCCGAGGCGGCGCATCCCTTCTATCGCGGTGAACTCGCCTGCGGCCTCGCCGACGCGCTCGAACTCGACAAGCGCTCGAACGGGAAAGTTTTGCAGAACCTCTACGTTGCCACCGCTGGCAACCCGAACGATCCCGCCACGCAGAGTTTGCCCAAGCAACTCGCGCGCATCGTGCCGAAGCTCCGCGTGTGCGATTACGATTACATCGTGTTTGATCTGCCGCCGACCACGCCGACCACGATGACCGCGCGCCTCGCCGGCATGATGGACTTGGTCATCCTGGTCGTGGAGTCGGAGAAGGACACGCAGGAATCGGTCAAGCAGGCCAGCCGTTTGCTCGCGCGCTCGAAAGCGCCCGTCAGCGCAGTGCTGAACAAAGTGCGCGACCCGGTGCCCAAGTGGTTGCAGCAAGGTGTTTGAAACACGGCCATCGGTGTGCGAACCACGCCGCCAACCTGGCCGGACCGCCTGTGCGCGGCGGAAATTTTCCTGAGTTAGAAGACGAAAACATTGTCGCAAGCTGGAAAATGTGACGATGGACAGTTGCCCCGGAGTTCCGGGGCGGAAAAAGGTGGGATCGAACGCACGGACTTCACGCCGCGCGCCTTTCGTATTTCACCCCCATGAGAAAAACACGAGACGACGCCGGGCCATCGCGTGACTGCGAATTGACGGGGACGAAGTCTGCCCGGAGCAAGTCGGCGAAATGTTTTCCCGCCGATTCAGAAAGATCGCTGATGAAAAAAGGAAATCATCTGTGGCTTCCCTGCATCTGCGGGAAATTAAATCTGCCTTGCGCTAAAAAATGTTCCTCCTCCGCACCTATTACCGGCTGAAGCCGTTCATGCCGCACGGCCTGCGCCTCGCGTTCCGGCGCTGGCGCGCAGGACGGCGGCAGCGCGCCTTTGCGCACGAGTGGCCGATCAAGCCCGGCACCGAGAAACCGCCCGCCGGCTGGCAGGGCTGGCCGGACGGGAAAAAATTCGCACTCGTCCTCACGCACGATGTCGAGCGCGCGGGCGGTCTCGAACGCTGCCGCGCGCTGGCCGATCTAGAAATGTCGCGCGGCTTCCGCTCCGCATTCAACTTTGTGCCGGAAGGCGATTACCGCGTGCCGTCCGAGTTCCGCGCATTCCTGAAGAACAATGGTTTTGAAGTCGGCGTGCATGACCTGCGCCACGACGGCAAGCTCTACTGGTCGCGTGAGGAATTCCGCCGCAACGCCGCGAGCATCAACCGCTACCTGCGCGAGTGGCAGGCCACCGGTTTCCGCTCTGGCTTCATGCACCACAACCTCGAATGGCTGCACGATCTCGAGGCGGATTACGACTGCTCCACGTTCGACACCGATCCGTTCGAGCCGCAGCCGGACGGCGTGGACACGATTTTCCCGTTCTGGGTTTCCGCGCCCGGACGTCCGGGCTACGTCGAGCTGCCCTACACGCTGGCGCAGGACTTCACGCTCTTCCTGCTCTTGCAGGAGGAGGGCATCGAGATTTGGAAAAAGAAGCTCGACTGGATCGCCGAGCACGGCGGCATGGCCATGCTTGACGTGCATCCCGACTACATGGACCTCACCGGGCCGGGCGAGCCGGGACAAACGTATCCGATGGCGCGCTACGCGGAGTTCCTCGATTACGCGAAGCAGAAATACGAAGGCCAATACTGGGCCGCGCTGCCGAAAGAAGTCGCCGCCTTAGCCAAGAAGCAACTTGCACCTGCGCCTGCAGCGGTGAACAGCAACGGTGCCGCGCACATCCCCCGTCCCACGCCCGCCAAGCGTCAGAAAATCTGGATCGACCTCGACAACACGCCGCACGTTCCGTTCTTCGAGCCGATCATTGACGAACTGCGCGCGCGCGGCTTTGAAGTCGTGCTCACGGCGCGCGACGCCTTTCAAGTCTGCGAACTCGCCGACCAGAAGGGCGTGCGCTACACGAAAGTCGGACGGCACTACGGGAAGAACAAACTGGTCAAGGTGCTCGGCCTGTTCTACCGAGCCTGCCAGTTGCTGCCGTTCGTGCGGCGCGAGAAACCGGATCTCGCGCTGTCGCACGGCGCGCGTTCACAGCTCATCATTTGCAACCTGCTCGGCATCCCCACCGTGCTGATGGCCGACTACGAGTTCGCGCAATACCCGCCGCTCATGCGCCCGACGTGGGAGATGGTGCCCGAGGTCATTCCGAACGAAGCCTTGTGCGCTCCGCCCGAACGCATCCGCAAATATCCCGGCATCAAGGAAGACGTGTACGTGAGCCGGATGCGGCGCGACCCGGAGTTCCTGAGTGCGCTCGGCATTCGCTCCGAGGAAATGCTCATCACCGTGCGCCCGCCGGCGACCGAGGCGCATTATCACAATCCCGAGAGCGAGCAGCTCTTCGTGCGCTTCATGGATTTGGCCTGCCAGGAAAAAGACGTCCGCATCGTGCTGCTCCCGCGCAACACGAAGCAGGGCGAACTCATTCGCAAGAACTGGCCGCAGTGGTTCGGCGCGGCGCGCACCGTCATCCCGCGCACGGCAGTAGATGGATTAAATCTGCTCTGGCATTCCGATCTCGTGGTCAGCGGCGGCGGCACGATGAATCGCGAGGCGGCGGCGCTCGGCGTGCCGGTCTATAGCATCTTCCGTGGAAAAATCGGCGCGATTGATCATCACCTTCAGCAGGAAGGCCGGCTCGTGATGATCGAAACCACCGAGGACGTGGAGCAGAAAATCAAACTCGCCCGACGCTCCCGTAACGGCCACGCGAACGGCGTGGCGACCAAGACGCTCACTGTCGTGGTGGACCACATTGACGACATCGCGCGCATCCAAGCGGAGTAATTTCAGCATGTCCCGAACTCTCAAACTCATCCTCGTGGCCGGGGCGCGGCCGAACTTCATGAAGGTCGCGCCGCTCATCCACGCCGCGCGCCGTCACAACGCGACCGCTGCCGCCACGCGCTTCGACTGCCGCCTGGTCCACACCGGACAGCATTACGACGACGCGATGTCGGAAGTTTTTTTCCGCGAATTGGGCATCCCGAAGCCGGACGTGAACCTCGGCGTCGGCAGCGGCTCGCACGCGACGCAAACGGCGAGCGTAATGGTCGGCTTCGAGAAGGTGTGTCTCGAAGAAAAGCCCGATTGGGTCGTGGTCTTCGGCGACGTGAATTCCACCTTGGCCTGCACGCTCGTGGCCGTGAAGCTCGGCATCAAGGTCGCGCACGTCGAGGCGGGCTTGCGGAGTTTCGATCGCACCATGCCGGAGGAAATCAACCGCCTGGTCACGGACTCGATTGCGGATTTGCTGCTCACCCCGTCCGAGGATGGAAATGAAAATCTCCGCCGCGAGGGTGTGCCGGAAGCGCGCATAAAACTCGTCGGCAACATCATGATTGATTCGCTGGTCGCGAATCTGGAGCAGGCGCGGCGCAGTCAAATTCTCCAGCAGTGCGGTGTCACACCAGGGAATTTTCTCTACGTCACGCTGCACCGTCCCGCGAACGTGGACGACCGCGCGAGCCTCACGGCAATTGCGGGCGAGCTGAAACGGCTGGCGGCCAAAACGCCCGTCGTCTTTCCCGTCCACCCGCGCACGCGCAAAATGTTTTCCGAGTTCGGCATCCAACTGAACGGCGACAGCGGCTGCCACCTGCTCGATCCCGTGGGCTACCACGACTCGGTGTGTCTCACGGAAAACGCGCGGCTCGTGCTCACGGATTCCGGCGGCTTGCAAGAGGAGTCCACCTACTTCCGCACGCCGTGCCTCACGTTGCGCCCGAACACCGAGCGCCCGGTCACGATCACCGTGGGCAGCAACCGCCTCACACAAGTCCGCACGCTCGCCGACGATTTGAACCATGTCCTCGCCGCTAGTCCGCGCCTCGGACGTCTGCCGGAAATGTGGGATGGAACAACTTCCGAGAGAATTTTGTCCGCGCTCGCCTCGGTTTGATTTGCACAGTCCTAAAACTCCGTGAGCATCCGCGTCATTCTCTGCCTCCTGTTCGTGCTGGGCTTTTCCATTTACGCCTGGCGGAACTGGTTCGCCTCGCTCTGCGCCAGCATCTTCCTGATGGCGTTCCTCGAGCATCCCGACATGCCGAAGAACATCGCGGACATCCAGGGCTTGAATCCGTGGAATTTCCTGATGCTCAACGTGCTGCTCGCCTGGCAGCGCAGCCGCCGGCGCGAAGGGCTGGTCTGGGACATGCCGCGATACTTAAACGTGCTGGCCGCCGGCTACCTCCTGGTCATCGTCCTCGGCGTGGTCCGCATGTTGTTCGACATGGAGCCGCTGCGCCGCAGTGATTTCGATGATCTCGGCGTGGCCTGGGCCATCAGCGACTGCCTGATCAATTCCGTAAAATGGGTGCTGCCGGGCATTCTGCTCTTCGACGCCTGCCGCACGCGGCGCCGCACCGTCATCGCGCTGGCCACGGTGCTGTGCGTGTATTTTCTGCTTGCCGTGCAGGTCATCAAACACATGCCGCTCCGCTCCGTCGCGGCCAGCGGCGGAGAACTGTCGCGCCTCGCAAACAAGCTGCTCGTCCGCTCAGTGGGCTACCATCGCGTGAACCTGTCCATGATGCTCTCCGGCGCGTCGTGGGCCATGCTGACCGCGCTGGCGTTGACGCAGACGCGGCGCACCCAGCTTCTCATCATCGCGGCGGCTGCGGCCATCGCCCTCGGTCAGGCGCTCACGGGCGGCCGCGCGGGCTACGTGACGTGGGGCTTGCTCGGCACCATGATTTGCCTGCTGCGCTGGCGAAAATTGCTGCCGGTCATTCCGCTCACCTTGCTCGCGGTCTGCGTCTTTCTGCCGGGTGTGCGCGACCGGATGCTGCAAGGCTTCGGCAGCGGCAGCGGCCCGATCAGCCAGGAGGCCAGCGCCTACGAAATGACCTCGGGCCGCACCATCGCGTGGTCGTATGTGATTCCAAAGATTTATGAATCACCGCTCTTCGGCTACGGACGGCAGGCCATGATTCGCGTCGGCATCTACCAAAAAATCATGGAGGACTACAGCGGCGGCGAGACCTTTCCGCACCCGCACAATGCCTACTTGGAAATGCTCCTCGACAACGGGCTGTTCGGCTTCCTGATCGTCATCCCGATGTATGTCGTGATATTCTTCCTGGCTTTTCGCGTGCTGATGGACCGCACCGACCCGCTCTGCGCGGCCGTGGGCGGGGCGTGCTTCTCCTTGCTGTGCGCGCTGCTCATCGCGGCGATGGGCAGCCAGAGTTTTTATCCGCGCGAAGGCGCCGTCGGCATGTGGGCGGCCATCGGGCTGATGCTGCGCGTGCATGTCGAGCGCCAGCGTTCGCGGCTGACGGGCGCGCCGCTCTTTGAGGAAGGTTCTGACGAGGCGGAAAGCTCGGCGGAAGAACCGGAGATTGTCTTTCACCCGCACACCGCGTGAACGGGAAAAAATTCACCGCTCCGCCGCCCGCTAGTGAGGCAGCCGGGACGGCTGCCCCACTATCCTCCGCGATGAAACCGCGCCTCGCCTACATTCTCGCCGCCAGCCATTCCGGCTCGACGCTGCTCGCGATGCTGCTCGGCGCGCATCCTGACGCCTGCACCGTGGGCGAGTTGAAAGGCGCATCGCGCGGCAGCCCGGACACGTATCGCTGCTCGTGCGGCGCGCTCATTCGCGAGTGCGGCTTTTGGCGGAAAATTTCCTCCGCCATGCAGGCGCGCGGCCATGCTTACGAAGTCACCTCCGCCGGCACGGACATCAAGGCGGTGCGCGGAACGTATCTCCCGCGCCTGCTGCGTCCGCTGCATCGCACGGCGGGACTCGAACTCGTGCGGGACACGCTGCTGAATCTCTCGCCGGAATGGCGCACGCACTTGCGCCGCACCCAGGCGCGCAACGCCGCGCTCGTCGAGACGCTGCAAGAAGTCAGCGGCGCGCGCGTGGTCATTGATTCCTCGAAGACCGGATTGCGTTTGAAATATCTGCTGCGGAATCCCGCGCTCGAAGTACGGGTCATCCGTTTGCTGCGCGATGGTCGCGGCGTCTCGCTCACGCACACGAACCCCGGCGAATTCGCCGACGCCTCGGCGCCGCATCTCCGCTCCGGCGGCACCGGCGGGCCGGGCCACACCGGGCTTTCGATGCTGGAAGCGGCGGCACTCTGGCACGACAGCAACGTGGAGGCGGATCGCATCACCGCCACGCTCGGCGCGGCGCAGTGCCTGACCATTCGCTACGAGGAACTCTGCGTGAACACGGCCCAGACCATGCGGACGGTCTGCGAGTTTCTCGGCTTGGAACCGTTTGATCCTGGCTCGGATTTCCGTGAACGCAAACAGCAGCACGTCGTGGGCAACGGCATGAGAATGGACGCCAGTTCCGAAATCCGTCACGACGAACGCTGGCGCACACACCTCACGCCGGAGCAATTGCATGTCTTTAACGAAGTCGCCGGCGTGCTGAACCGGCAGTACGGTTACGTCTGAAATTATTCGCCGTGACTCTCCGCCGCTTTCCCTTTCCGTATCGCGCCATGCTCGCGATTTGCAGCGACCTCGATGAAACCGCCGACGCGCAGGTGTACGCGGAGCAGATGCGTTTCCTGAACACACGCGAGCAGACCACGATGGGCACAGGCGTCAGTCTCGAAGTTGGCAACTCGATCTACTTCGACATGCCGCCGGGCCAGTTTGCCTACTGGACCACGGACGACGCCGGACGCCAAATGGCCCGCACCCTGATGCGCAGCGGTTACATTGACTGCCTCCACTCGTACGGCGATCTCGCCGTCAGTCGCGCGCATGTCGAGCGGGCGTTGGATGAACTGGCGAGGCATCAACTCGCGCTCAAAGTCTGGATCGACCATGCGCAGGCGGTGACAAATTTCGGCGCGGACATCATGCAAGGCCACGGCGACGAGCCGGGCCACGCCGCCTATCACGCCGACCTCACCCTGCGCCACGGCGTGCGCTACGTCTGGCGCGGGCGCGTGACCAGCGTCATCGGGCAGAACACCGAGGCGAACTTCGGCGGCCTGTGGCGGACCTCCGCGCCACTCGCGTCCGGCAAAACGATTTTGAAAGAAGCCGCGAAGCAGATGCTCGGTCACGCGGGGAACGAGAAGTATCGCGCGCACGCGGGCAACCGTCTGCTCCAGCCCGGGCAGCTTCGCGATGGTCAGCCCACGATGGAATTTCTCCGCTGCAACCCGCATCCCGCCGGCGTGGACACCGGTGACACCGGCGCGGGCCTCGGTGAAGTGCTGACCACGCGCTTCCTCGATCAACTGGTGGAACGTGGGGGCGTGTGCCTGCTCTACACGCATCTCGGCAAAGTGCCGGGTCGTGTTTTTCCCGAGGCCACGATTCGCGCGCTGCGCCTGCTCAAGCAGTATTCCGACGATGGGAAAATTCTTGTGACCACGACGCGCCGTGCCCTCGACTACGCGCGCCTGACAGAAAGTTCCACGCTCTCCATCGCGGAAGACGCCAAGTCGGGCGTGGTGAACATCACCTGCGATCCGGCGTGGACGAGCGAGGAATGTCAGGGGCTTACGCTCTACACAAATTCTAATGTGAACGAACTGCGCCTCAATGACCGCGCCGTTCCGATGCAACGCAATGTGGCGGACGAGAGCGGACGCACGAGTGTTTCCATCCCGTGGGAGCCGCTGAAGTTCCCGGCGATTTAATCCCATCATGCTCTCCCGCTTCTTCAAACTGGTCTCGCGCGGCAACACGCGCGCCTGGCTGCGCGAATTCACGCGGCTCAACCCACAAGTCCAGCTTGGTGAAAACTTGCGCCTGATCGGCGAGCCAATCTTCGATGTCGCCCCCGATGCGAGCGTGAAGATCGGTTCCAACGTCACGATGATCAGTTTGCCGGAAGGAAATCTCTCGGGTTTATCCAAGGGCTGCTCCGTGGGTGTGGAGCCGGGCGGGAAGCTGACCATCGGCGACGGCTGCGGTTTTTCCGGCGTGTCCATCTACTGCGCGCTGGAAATTTCCATCGGCTCGCATCTGACGTGCGGAGCGAACGTCTGCATCTGGGACACGGACTTTCACCCGCTCGACGCGGCGGCGCGGGGTGCGAATGATCGCAGTGCCATTGCCCGCAAGCCTGTCATCATCGGCAACGATGTGTTTCTCGGCGCGAACGTGCTCGTGTTGAAAGGCGCGCGCATCGGCGACCGCGCCGTCATCGGAGCGGGCAGCGTGGTGACGGGTGAAGTGCCCGCCGATGAAATCTGGGCGGGCAATCCCGCGCGCCTCGTGCGCCGCAACGATCCTGGAGCGCCGAGCACCCGCTCGGCGTGATGAACGATTTAGCACGAGCGAGCCAAGCCGGTGCTCGGCGCTCCAAGCCGCACGAACATTGATTTTCCCGTGGCCACCACTGAACAAAAAGCCCAGCCCGCGCCGGACGTGAGCGGACGCCAGCAACTGGTCCGCAACGTCCTCGTGAGCTGGCTCTCGCAACTGGTCTTCATCGCCGCCGGGTTCATCATGCCCCGGCTGATTGATCACCAGCTCGGGCAGGAGATGCTCGGCCTCTGGGATTTCGGCTGGACCATCGTGGCCTACTTCAGCCTCGTGCAGATGGGCGTGGTCGGTTCCATCAACCGCTACGTGGCCACGCACCAGGCGACCGGCGATGTCGCGGGTGTGAACCGCTGTGTCAGTTCCATCTTTCTCGTCCTGCTCGCGATGGCGGCGTTGATGGTTCTGTTGAGCATCGGCACGGCCTTCGCGCTGCCGCACCTGCTCGATAAACATCTCCGCCCGTTTGAAAATGAACTCGTGTGGGTCGTCGTCGGTCTCGGACTCGCGACGGCAGTGCAAACCGCGTCCGCAGTTTATGGCGGTGTGCTGACCGGCTGCCATCAGTGGGGCATTCACAACGGCATTTACGCGGGCGGCTATTTGCTCACCGTGCTCGGCATGGTGGGCGTGCTGCTCGCGGGCGGCGGATTGCGCGGGTTGGCCGTGGTGCAACTGCTCGGTGAATTGCTACCCGCTGCGGCGCGCATGTGGTTCGCCTATCGCGTCTGCCCCGGCCTCAGTCTCAGCCCGCGCCACGCGGATGCGAAGACCGCGCGGAGCATGATGCACTTCGGCGGCAAATCCTTCGTCCCGCACATCGCCGACCTGCTGCTGAACCAGACGGTGAACGTACTCATCATCGCTGCGATGGGGCCGGCGGCGCTCGCGCTCTTTGCCCGTCCGCGCAGTCTCGTGCTGCAAACGCGCTCCCTCATCTTCAAGATGTCCGCTGTGCTCGTGCCGTCGGTCAGTTCATTGCAGGCGCTCGGCGATCATCAAAAAATCCAAGACCTCGTGATCAAGGCCACGCGTTACGCGTGCTGTCTGACGCTGCCTGTGACCGTCACGCTCATCACCATGGGCAGCCCGGTGCTCGTGGCGTGGATGGGGCCGGATTACAAGAACGGGATCGTCCTTGCGCTGCTTGCGTTCGGCTACACGACCTACATCGTGCAAGCGCCGACCATCGGCATTCTCGGCGGGATGAATTTGCACGGACGCCCCGCCATCATGCACCTCATCGCGTGCACGATCAGCGCGGCCCTCGTGGCGCTCGCGCTCATGGTCTTTCATCTTGATTTGCCGTGGGTCGCGGCGGCGGTGTGCGGGCCGCTGGCGTTGCTGAATGCGATTTATGTTCCGATCTACGTGTGCCGGAGTTTGAACTTGTCGGGCCGCGAATATTTCTGGAAGGCGCTCGCGGAACCGGCGCTCTACATGCTGCCGGCGACAGCGGTCTTGCTGCTCGCGCGCTGGCTGCTCTGGGCGCAACCGCTCGTCGCGTTGCCCATCGGCGTGGCCGTGGCAACGCTGGTCACGCTGCCGATCTATTGGAACTGCGTTTTGCCTGAGACGTTGAAGAAGAAAGTCCGGTCGAAGCTCTCGTGGGGCGGCGCACCGGTCGCAGCGAAGGTGATTAGCTGAACAGGGCATCCGAGTCATGATCACCACCGAAGAAAAAGTTCCACGCGCCACGTCGCCGTCTTGCCCGGCGTGTGGCGAGCGTCACCCGCGCGCGCTGGGCGCGGTGG
>JANOAY010000459.1:0-6922 GCA_031411375.1 Pedosphaera sp.
GATGACCTTGCGGTTCCCGTGCGCCGGGTTCGCGCCGATCACGTCCTTGCCCTCCGTCTTGATCACATCGGCGTACGGTGTTTCGGAAATGGATTTGCCGGCGTATTTGTTCAACTCCGGCTTCACATCGAAGCTCTCGACATGGCTCACGCCGCCGCAAAGAAAAATCCAGATGACCGACTTGGCCTTGGGCGTGAAATGCGGCTTCCCATCCGGCGGCCGCCACGCGGACTCATCCGCGCGCGCGATGCCGTCCTTGAACAACATCGCGCCGAGCGCGAGTCCGGTGAACCCCATGCCGGTGTCGGCGAGGAACGAGCGGCGCGTTCTGCCGCAGCCGTGGCTTAGGCGCATGGGTTTCATTGGTCTCCAGCTTTGCGTAAAGTCACGGGCGTGGAAAGGCACTTTAACCCTTGGTCGGGAAGTTTTTCTCCTGAGATCCAGAAATCAGCTTTCTTCGACCCGGCCCGCGTGACAGGCTGAAGCACCAAGGCGCGCGGGAGAATTGGATGAAATTGAAGTGCTCATCCGCTGCATGAGTTCTCCGACCGCCCAGGTTCAAGTCCAGGTGACTTGCCGGCACGTCCGGTGGCGCCTCAACACATGGAGCATGATTTTTTCCCGGCATCAAGGTGTGCTCACCCAGCGCACCGCCCAGCCTGAAGCCCCGCGCGATTTCTCCAGCCGAGTTTCGCGCGCGGAATTTTTTTGCCCGGATGCTTGGTCACAGGCGGGCGAGCCGTTCGCGGCCAGCCCGCAGTCGAACCAGTTCAACCCATTCCAACCAACAACCCCTCACTCATCATGGACGGACGTGTGCTCATCAATCACTCCCACGGTCAGCCGCGCGGTCACATCGCCGAGCTGGCGGGCTGGACGCCGGCGGAGCCGCGCTTTCATTTCGGCGGGCCGGTCGGCACGCTCGAGCCGGTGTCGCTGATCATTCCCACGTTCTTCAACGCGGAGCTGAAGCAGCGCTCGCTGCGCTACCTCCTCGCGGGTTTGGAGCAGTGCAACTCGGTGCAGGAAATCATCCTCGTGTCGTCCGATGGCGAGCCGCAGAATTTTAGCGATCTGGAACCGCTCGTGGGCGGGCGGCCCATTCGCGTGGTGGAAGCGGACCCGCACAATCGCGGCCGGTCGCGCAACCTCGGCGCCGCCGCCGCGCGCGCGCCGAACCTGCTCTTCCTCGACGACGACATGCTGCTGCGGGACTGGCGCACCGTGGACGTGCTGCTCTCGCACCTGCTCGCGAGCGGGCAGGACGCGGCGATGTTTCCGCGCCGGCACTACGCGAAGTTCCCGCTGCTCTTCGATCCGTTCACGCTCCAGCAGGTGATTGATCGGTGGCGCGGGCAGGGCCGCGCCGAGGGTTCGCCGTTTCTCTACGACCCGCTGCTGGAAGGCGCGCGCGATCTGCCGATGCTGTTCTGCTTTCCGGGCTGCTTCATGCTGATGCGGCGCGCGGCGTACGAGAAGCTGCACGGGTTCACGGAGGAGTACGTGGGCTGGGGGTTCGAGGATACGGACTTCGGCGTGCGTGCGTTGCAAGAATTGAACGTGCTGAACCTCTTCCGCACCGGCGAGCCGCTGCTGCATCTCGATCATCCGGTCTCGCCCTACAAATCCGACGAGCACAACGCGAACTTCAAAAAATTCTATGCCTCCGCCGAACGGCCGGATGTGCATCTCTTCTGCCGGCACATTTTTCGCGGCCACGATTTTGCGCCGGACGGCGAGGAGGCGTCCAACAACGAGCGCGCGTGGGCGGAACCCTTGCACCAGCTTGTGAAGCGCGGCGTGCCGCTGGATGTGGCGCGCGTGGAGGCGGGCTGGCGGCGGGTGGCGCGGCGGCGGCAGCAGCGGCATCTCGGGCCGCTGCCCCGGTTCATCGCGCTGCACGGCTCGCGCGCGGACGGCGCGGCGCGGGCGGGCGATGATTTTGACGTGCTGGGAATTTATGACGGCGAGGTGCAGGAGTTCTTCGTCGCGTCCGGCGCGGTGCGCGTCGAGATCGAGTGCGCGGATCAGCATCGCTTTGAACACATCGCGGCGCATCCGGCCATTCATTCGTTCACCGGCCCGATGGAGTTGGCGAAGGTCGCGCGCGCGCGGCTGCTGTGGGGCGATGCGACGGCGTGGCGCGAGTGGTCGGCGCCACTCTTGCAGACCGCGCTGGAGCAGGGCTGGTGTTACTGGCTGGTGCACGGGCTCGGTTTGCGGCGGCACGCGGCCAAGTACGGGCCGATGGCCGACCGCTATTTCCGCAGCCTGGGCAAGCTGCGCGCGCACGCCGTGGCCGAGCGGCAATTCCTCATGAACGGCGAGGGCGATTTCACGGACGAGGCGGCGCTGGCGCTGGCGGCATGTGACGCTCTCGACAAATTTTGTCCGGACTGGCGCGCGCGGCTGCGCGACGGCGCGGCGGTGTTTGAATTGCAGGTGCCTGAGGTGTGGACGGCGCTGCATCATTTGCTCGAAGGCGATGACGGGCGCGCGGGCGAATTGAAGACCGGGATGTTGAACCACGGAAGACACGGACCACACGGAAAGGGGGCGGGGAAAAAATCCAAGGTTTGAGCCGGCGCTCCCAGGCGGCCTGCTTCAGTCGCGCGCGGTTTTTTCCCTGGCCCGCTGGGCGTCAATTTCCGCGAGCGGCGGCGCGTGCCAGAGTTTCACGGGGCGTTGCAGGTTGATCGGCGGGCTGACGGCGAGCGTGGTGTCGTCGGGCGAGAGCGCGAGTTCGTGAAGTTCCTGGGCGTCGCGGAGATCCTCGGCGTCGCGGAGCGCGAGCAGTTCCTGGCCGGTGGCCACGTTCCACAGGCGCAGCGTGCGGTCCGAGCTGGCGCTGAAGAGCGTGCGGTCGTCGTGCGAGAAAAGAATTTCGGCGACGCCGTTGCGATGGCCTTTAAGCTGGTGCCGCAGGCGTCCCGTCTCCGCGTCCCAGATGAATATCAGCCCGTCCATGCTGGAGGCGGCGAAGAGTCCGGGGCGATGGGAGAAGGCCGTCATCTTGATCAGCCCGGTCAGCCCGAGGAAGACGCGCGCGCGCCGCGTGTCGAACGCCCACACCACCGGTTCGTTCGCGGCGTTCCAGCCGCCAAGCTGCCGTCCGTCCGGGGAGAAAATCGCCTTGGTGAAATCCGGGATCGTGACGGTCCGCTCCAGCGTGCCGAGGTGAAAAACTTCGGTGGCGAGTTCGAGGCGACCGGCGTTGGTGCGTTCGGTGATGACGGCGACGAGGGTGGAGTCCGGCGAACAGGCCCAGGGCCGGGCCAGGATCAGGTTCGAGTGATCCAGTTTCAAGATGTTGCTCCCCAGGCCGCTCACGGGATCGAGCAGGCGGATGAGGTTGCCCCTCGTGCGCGCGAGGACGGTGCGGCCGTCGGGCGTGACTTGGGTGAACAACTGGGTGAACGCGGCGTTCGTGGGCATGACGTGAACGAGGGCGCACGTGGCGGTGTCCCAGGATTGCACGGTCGGGTTGTCGCTGTGCGCGAGGGTCAGGACGCGGCGGCTGTCGGGCGTGAAGCCGAGCGGCATTTTCGAGCCGGGCAGCGCGGGATCCGGCGTGTGCTGCCGCAGGTTCCACATTTTCACCTGCCCGTCCTTCCCGCCGGAGACGAGCCGGCCGCCGTCGTGGGTGAAGGCCAGCGCCCAGACTTCGTTGTCGTGGCCTTGGAAGGTGGCGCTGACCTGCCAGTTGCTGGTGGCGTAAAGGCGGATCAATTGATCGCTGCCCGCCAGCGCCATCTGCCGTCCGTCGGAGGAAAAGGCCGTCGCGAAAATCGGCCCTTGCTGGCCGGTGTTCCAGCGCGCGACGACATTGGTGCTGCGTTGGCTTTCCAAGAGAGGCAGGGACCACACGCTCATCAGGCCGTTCCGATCCCCGACCGCGAGCCGTCCGCCGTCGGCGAGGGCGAAGGACTCGATCAGCTCCACGTTCGTGTTCAAGCAGGGCGCGCGCGGGCTGCGCACCAAATTCCACGCGCAAATGCTGGTGCGCGTGGCGAGCGCGAACCACGTTCCGTCCGGCGAAGTTTCGATCAGCCGGCACTCCTGGTTGAAGGTCACGGGCGGCGCAGTCTCCTCGCCGGACGACACGTCCCACGCCTTCAGGCCGGTGCGGCTCGCGGCCAGTACGCGCACGCTGTCCGGGGTGAAGGCCACGCTGAACACTTCGCCCGGCCGGGCCGCGCCCAGTTCGCGCGCGTCCCGCAGTCCGGACCGCACGAGCCGCACACTCGTCCCGTCGGCCACGGCGAACCAGGCGCCGTCGGGCGAGGCGGCGACGGATTTGCGGCTGGGCTGGCTGTGGGCGGCGGTGAGGTTGGTCATGAATTGCTCGCGCAGCAAATCCAGCATCCGCACCTGCCCGTCGCGCCGCGCCACGGCGACCATCGTGCCGTCGGCGGAAAGCGCGAGCGCGTTCACCGCGTCGCCGGCGGGGAAGGAATGCGTCTCCTCCGGGCGGCTTCGTTCCCACAGGTGCCGCCACTCCCAGCCGCGCAAATCCGGCCAGCCTCGCTCCGGCAGGTGCGCGCGCAGCTTCTCGCGGGCGTAGGCGAAATTATTTTGCCGCACCGCCTCCTGCGCGAGATTCATGTCCGCGACGTAGAGGCTCAGACGCGCGGCCCGGGCCTCGCGCCCGGCGCGGTCGGCCTGCCAGATCGACACGGCGAAACCGCCGAGGAAACACAGCACGCCGAAGCTGATGCCCAGGGCCGCGGTCGGATTGCGCCGCGCCCAGCGCAGGAGTTTTTCGAGACGCCCGAGCGGGCGCGCGAGAATGGGGCGGCCTTGCGCGTAACGCGCCAGTTCCTGCTCCACCTCCCGGGCCGTCTCGTAACGCCGCCCCGGCTCCTTCTCCAGACACTTGAGGCAGATCGTTTCCAGATCGCGCGGGACCAGCGGATGCAACAGGCGCGGGGCCACCGGCTCCGCGGACACCACCTGTTTCACCAGCTCCGGCAACGACTCGCCCTGAAACGGCGCGCGCCCCGTGAGGCACTCGTATAAAATCGCGCCCAGCCCATACACGTCGCTGCGCCGGCTCACCGGGCCGAACTGCGCCGGCGCGGCCTGCTCCGGCGGCAGATAACCCGGCGTCCCCATCAACTGGCCCGAGATGGTGATCGAGCCGCCGTCCAGCCGCCGCGCCAGCCCGAAGTCCGACACGCGCGGCTCGCCCGCGTCCAGCAGCACGTTCGAGGGTTTCAGATCGCGGTGCAGCACATTCCGCTCGTGCGCGAAGTGAATGGCCCCGGCCACTTTCCGCACGCACTCCGCCGCCTCACGGAAGGCCATCGGCTCCGCGCGCAAACGCGTCGCGAGATCCGGCCCGTCCACGAAATCCATGACGATGAAATGCTGCCCCTCCTGCAACCCGACCTCGTGAATGGACACGATGTTTGGATGATGCAGCCCGCCCGCCAGCACCGCCTCGCTTTGAAAACGCCGGATCGCCTCCACGGTCGAATGCGCGCCAAAGATGAGCATCTTGATCGCCACGATCCGGTCCAGGCTCCGCTGCCGCGCCAGATACACCACGCCCATGCCGCCCCGGGAGATTTCGCGGAGCAGTTCGTAATTCCCAAAGGCGCGCGGATACTCCGTCCCGCCCCCGCCCAGGCCGTCCAACGGCGCGCTGGCCGGACGCAGCCACGGCGTGTCCGACAACACGCAGCGCGGGCAGAGCGCGGGCGGGATGCCCGGCGGCAGCTCGCCCCCGCATTGCTCACAGCGTTGAATGAATGAATCGCTCATCGTTCCGGGCCGGCCCCGTCCATTTCATAGAGGGGAATTGGTCCGCAAAAATGACACTAAATTTTCTCGCCGCTGACCGGCGTCACCGTAACGCCGGCTTTCCAGCCGGCAGGTCGGGAGGCTTTCCAGTCTCCCGTCGGTGGAGCCTGCCGAATATCCCCTGCCGCCCTACCGCGCGAACGCCTCCACCAGTTGCCGCAGCTCCGCCTGCACCTCCTGCGGGTCCAGCACCGTCTGCGCCACCTCGCGCCGCAAGTGCTCCGCGTAGCGCCGCCGGAACCGCCGCGCCGCCGTGTTCAAAGTCTCCAAGTTGATCCCCAGTGCGGCGGCGATCTCCGCGTGACTGCGCGGCCCGTGCTCCCCCGGCTGCAACTCCCGCAACTGCTCGAACAGCCCGAGCTGCCCCTGCTTCACATACCACGCGCGCAACGAGTCCAGCGCCCGCGCCATCACCGTCTGCGCCCAGCGCCGGTCGAACATCTGCTCGGGCGACAGCTCCGTCGCCGCCAGCGCCTCGTTCTCCCACGCCTCGCATTCCTCGAAACTCACCAGCCGCGCGCCGCCGCCGCGTTTCAGCGCGCCGTTCCGCCGCCGTTCGTCGTGCAGAAAATGTTTGAGGAACGTGAGCAGGAACGAACGGAACCGCCCGCGCTGATCCTGCAGCCGCTCCAGCCAATCCTTCTGCACGAACTGGCTGAGAAATTCCTGCGCCAGATCCTGCGCGTCCTCGCGCCCGTGGCCCGCCCGCCGCAAATAGGCGTAGAGCGCGGGCGAATACGTGCGGCACAACAGCTCCAGCGCCTCCTCCGACTGCGGCCCGCTCCCCTCCCGCGCCGCCAGCACCACGCTCCAGCGCGTGGTGTGAAAAACGCCCGCCGGCGTGGGCACAGGACCGAATTCGTTTGGCATAAGGGAGCGGAGAACGGGCGCCGCGATTCAGCCAGAAGCGCCGGGCCGAAGCAATCCCGTTGCACGCTTCAGGACAGAGAGGAGTCTCTCAGCACAGTTCCTCAAGAGAACGGCAAAAGCCGGTGGGGCGTCGTCGCTCCGCGCGCGCGAGGCGCTGGTGCTGGTGCTGTTCAATCACAACGAGTTCGTGACGGTGCGGTGAACGGGGAGGGCGTCGGGGGGGGGGGCGGGCGGGCGGGGGGGGGGG
>JANOAY010000460.1:0-11282 GCA_031411375.1 Pedosphaera sp.
CGCGAGCGGCGGATACTTCAACTGCTCGCGGAACTCGATCTCCTGATCGTAGAAGCCCACGAAGTCGTGGCGGCGCGCGTATTGAATGGCGGGATGAAACGGTGTGAACGCCTGCACGAAGACTTCGCCCTCGACATCGCCACGGCCCGCACGCCCGGCGACTTGCGTGATCAATTGGAACGTCCGCTCGCCCGCGCGAAAGTCCGGGATGTGCAAACTGAGGTCGGCGTGTATGATCCCGACCAGCGTCACATTCGGGAAGTGCAGGCCTTTCGCAATCATCTGCGTGCCGACGAGGATGTCGATCTTGCCGGTGCGGAAGTCGCCGAGGATGCGGCGGAAGTCGTCCTTCTTCTTTAGCGTGTCCGAATCCATGCGCGTGATGCGCGCGTGGGGAAAAAGCTTCGCGAGCGTGTCCTCGACCTTCTCCGTGCCGAGACCGGAGTAGCGAATGCCGCTCTTGCCGCACTTCGGTTCGGGACAGGCCACAGGTGCCTTGGCCGAATGGCCGCAGATGTGGCAGAGCAAAATCGCCGCGCGCCGATGGAACGTGAGCGACACGGAACAGTTTGGGCATTCGGCGACGTAGCCGCAGTCGGGACACTGGAGCGAAGTGGAATAGCCACGGCGGTTCAGGAACAGAATCGTCTGCTCCTTGCGCTCCAGGCGCTGCGTGATCGCCTCTTTGAGCTGCGTGGAGAAAATTGGGATGCCCTTCTGCTTGCGGCCTTCCGCGCGCATATCGACGACGCGCACCACGGGCATCTTCTGGTCATCGACGCGCAAGGTCAGTTCGAGCAGTTCGTATTTGCCGCGCTTGGCGTTGTGAAAACTTTCCATCGAGGGCGTGGCGCTGCCGAGGACCACAACCGCCCCTTCCATCTGACCGCGCACCACGGCCACGTCGCGCGCGTGGTAACGTGGCGATTCTTCCTGCTTGTACGAATGCTCATGCTCTTCATCCACGATGATCAGTCCGAGCGGATGCACCGGTGCGAAGATCGCCGAGCGCGCCCCAATGACAATGCGCGCGCGCCCTTGCCGAATCTTGTGCCACTCGTCATGCCGCTCGCCGGCGGAGAGGTGCGAATGCAGCACGGCGACCAACGTGCGCAACGGCCCGCTGCTGAAGCGCGCCTTGAACCGCTCGACCGTCTGCGGCGTGAGTGAAATTTCCGGCACCAGCACGATGGCGCCCTTGCCGTGCTCCAGCGCGTGCGCGATGGCCTGAAGATAAATCTCCGTTTTGCCAGAGCCGGTGACGCCGTGGAGGAGGAAGGGCTTGGTGAGTGGGTGAGTAGGTGAGTGGGTGAGTGGGCGGGCTTCGCTCTCACTCACCGACTCACCCACTTTCCCACTCACGGTTTTCAGCGCGGCAATGACGCGCTCCAGCGCCACCACTTGCTCCGCATTCAAGACGAGCGGCAGCGTCGGAAGAATTTCTTCCTTCGAGTATGGATCGCGCTCATCAATTTCCGACGCGATGGTCAGCAGTCCTTTGTCTTCGAGCTTGCGAATGGTGGCGGGCGTCGCGCCGGTCAGCGTGAGCAGGCGTTGCAGCGGCACCTCGCGCCATTCCTCCATCACATTCAGGATGTCCTGCTGGCGCTTGGTGAGCTTGGGCGCTTCGGCTGGCGCGGGACAGAGACGGACGAAGAGGTGTTGCTTGAACTTCGCGTCCTCCTTGCGCACGGCTTCGGGCAGGACGCTCTTCAGCGCAATCTCCGGCGCACAGCAGTAGTAGTCACCAATCCAGCGCGCGAGCTTGAGCACTTGTGGTGTGACCATGCTGGGCGTGCCGATGATTTTGATTATCTCACGCAGGTTGGTGTGCGTGCTCTCTTCGATGACTTCAGTGACAACGCCGTTCACCTGGCGCGGGCCGAAGGGAACTTTCACGCGCGTGCCTACGTCAATGCGCGCCGCCAGTTCGGGCGGGATGGCGTAATCGAACTCCTTGCGGAGCGCGATCTCGAGCGTGACGCGGGCGACCATGCGCCGATCAAAACACCAAACGCCAAAATCCAGACACCAAATAAATTTGGAATGACGAATGGCTAATGGGCGGAGGGCCGCGAAGACGAAGGGCGGTGCTGGCCTACCTTGGCGTCACCGGTCCATTCGTCACGCTCGCTTTCGACATGACTACGGACGTGGGCCGGTCAGGCGGTTGCACCATCAGCCGGCCATCCGAGGTGGCGGAAACTTGATAGTAGTTCTGCGCTGCACTCTGCGACGATTTCATCAGCCCCACGACGAGAATGACCCCGGCGAACAGCGCCACCATGACCGCTCCGGCGATAATCAGTTTGCGTTTCATCAATCAATGGACACCGCGCGAGTCGGGATTTGTATGCCATGAATTGGTGAGCGGTATGGAACACGACACAGGAATTTGTCGCTACCTGCCGGCTGGAAAGCCGGCGTTACGCCGTAGCGCCGACATTCCTGCCGGCAGGTTGAGAGACTTTCCAGTCTCTCGTCCCTCTTTCTTCCAAACCGCGCCACCACGCGCCCGCGCCCGACAAATTCTTTGACCGCCACATTGCCTTTGCTAGGTTCCGCCGCGTGTCCACAGCGTCGTTCACGCTTTTACGGATGGTTCGCCGGCTACTTTAGCCGGGCGAACTCGCGGAGGCTGCGCTGACTTGTCGTCAACCTGCCGCGGGTCGCCACCCGCGGATTTTTTTTGCGGTCTGACGATCCCGGCTCAACCCACTGAAACATGATCATCGTTCTCAAACCCAACATCTCGAAACGCGAGGAAGCCGACGTGCTGCGCGAAATTAAAAAGCTCGGCTACAAGCCGCACGTCATGCGCGGCGTCGAACGTGTCGTCATCGGCGCCATCAGCGATGAGCGAAAGCATCAGACGCTCGAAACGCTGGTCTCCTGGCCGCAGGTCGAAAAAGTCATGCCGGTGCAGAAGCGCCACAAGCTCGTGAGCCGCGAAGCGCACAAGGGCAACTCCACCATCACGCTGCCCAACGGCACGGTGATCGGCGGCAAGAAATTCGTGGTCATGGCCGGGCCGTGCTCGGTGGAGAGCGAGAAGCAATTGCTCACTACGGCGCACGCGGTGGCGAAGGCGGGTGCGACGGTCTTGCGCGGCGGAGCTTTCAAACCGCGCACGTCGCCGTACGAATTCCAAGGACTGGGGATCAAGGGACTCAAGATGCTCGCGAGGGCGCGCAAGGAAACTGGCCTCGCCGTGATCACTGAACTGCTTTCCGAACAGCACGCCGAGATGGTCGCGGAGTACGCGGACGTTCTCCAAATCGGCGCGCGCAACGCGCAGAACTTCCAGTTGCTCATTGCCGCCGCCAAGACCGGCAAACCCGTGCTGCTCAAGCGCGGACTCTCGATGAAGATCGATGAGTGGCTGCTGGCCGGCGAATACGTGCTCGCGAACGACAACGCCGGGCTGATCTTCTGCGAGCGCGGCATCCGCACCTTCGAGACTTACACGCGCAACACGCTCGATCTCTCGACCATTCCGATCATCAAGAGCGAGTCGCACTGCCCCATCGTCATTGACCCGAGCCAGGGCATTGGCAAGGCGTCCCTCGTGGCCGCGATGAGCAAAGGATCCGCCGCGATGGGCGCCGACGCGCTGCTCATCGAAGTGCATCCGAATCCCGCCGAAGCCTGGAGTGACGGCGCGCAGCAACTGACGCTGGAAGGTTTCGCGAAGCTGATGGAGGAGCTGAAACCATTCATTGCGGCGGCGGGTCGGGAGTAACGCGCCGCCAGCATCCTGCTGGCGAACGTGAAACCATTGGCCCACACTCGCGCCGTGTTCTCGGCGACCATTGATTCGCAGCGTCTCCGCGCCGCCTTGACCAAGGCGACGACGGAGTTGCTCGCCGAACGCAACGCGCAGGGATTCTGGGCAGGCGAACTGAGCAGCAGCGCGCTTTCGACGGCGACGGCGGTGACGGCACTGGCTGTGGCGGGCCGCGAATCTCAAATCTCAAATCTCAAATCTCAAATTGACTCCGGCCTGCGCTGGCTCGCCGGGCATCAAAACGCTGACGGCGGCTGGGGCGACACCACGAAAAGCCTGAGCAACATCAGCACCACGACGTTGGGCTGGGCGGCGTTTGGCGCGGCGGGGGCGGATGAGAAGTTTGCGGGGGCGGTGGAGAAGGCGGAGCGGTGGTTGCAAAATCACATTCGCCCTCACCTCTACCCGGCCCTCTCCGCTTCCTCCGCGAGCGGAGAGGGAGACCCCGCAGCACCTCTCAACATTGATGCCCTTGCCCGCGCCATCATCGCGCGCTACGGGAAGGATCGCACTTTCTCCGTGCCCATCCTCACGATGTGCGCGCTGGCGGGACGGCTCGGCGAGGGACGCGTGGCGTGGCGGCATGTCATTCCGCTGCCGTTTGAACTGGCGGCGTGTCCGCATCAAGTGTTCGCGGCACTGCGTTTGCCGGTGGTGAGCTACGCGTTGCCGGCGCTCATTGCCATTGGGCAGGCGCGGCATGTTCACGCGCCGTCGCGGAACCCGCTGGTTCGGATGATTCGCAACGCCACACGGGAAAAAACTCTGCGCAAGCTCACGGAGATTCAACCCACGAACGGCGGCTTTCTCGAAGCCACGCCACTGACGAGTTTCGTGACCATGAGCCTAGCCGGGAGTGGGCAGGCCAACCACGCCGTGACGCGGCGCGGTTTGGAATTTCTCCTGAAGTCCCAGCGCGCGGACGGCAGTTGGCTAATTGACACGAATCTCTCGACATGGTGCTCGACGCTGGCGGCAAATGCTTTGCCTTCCTCTCAACTCTCAACTCTCAACTCTCAACTCACCGCTTGGCTGCTCCAACAGCAATACATCACCGAGCATCCCTACACCCACGCCGCGCCCGGCGGCTGGGCGTGGACGGATTTGCCCGGCGGCGTGCCGGACGCGGACGACACGGCAGGCGCGCTGCTGGCGCTGGCGAAGTTGCGCCCGAGCATGAGCGAATCGCAAACCGTCGAGAGCCAGCGCGCCGCCGAGGCCGGCGCGCGCTGGCTGCTCGGCTTGCAGAATCGCGATGGCGGCATCCCGACTTTTTGCCGGGGCTGGGGCGCGCTGCCCTTCGATCAAAGCAGCGCGGACATCACGGCCCATGTCATGCGGGCGTGGCGAACATGGCGGGATGATTTCCCTGCGCCCCTCCAGGCGCAGATCGATGAGGCGGAGCGAAAGGCCGTGCGCTTTCTCCTGAACAGGCAGCGTGAAGACGGCGCGTGGGCGCCGCTCTGGTTTGGCAACGAACACGCGGACGGCGAATTGAATCTCGTCTATGGCACGGCCCGCGTGCTCGCGGCGCTGCGGCTGCCGGAGCCGGAAGCACCGGAGCGGTCCGCCGTGGTGCGCGCGGCGAACTGGCTGCTCGCCGCGCAGAACCCCGACGGCGGCTGGGGACACGGCAGTGACGGCCCCTCCTCCACCGAGGAAACCGCGCTCGCCGTGGAAGCATTGTCGTTGGTGGCGCAAGCCGAACGGCCTGCGAAATTCCCAAGCGCCGAGTGGCCCCAGCTCGCCGCCAAACTTCCGGGCGCACTGGAGCGTGGCGCGCAGTGGTTGCTGGCCCGCGTCGAGTCCGGCGCGTGGCGCGAGTCGGCGCCGATTGGTTTTTATTTCGCCAAGCTCTGGTACTTCGAGCGGCTGTATCCGATGATTTTCACCGTGGCCGCCTTGCGCGCGGTGAATGAGTCGAACGACGGGCCTTGCGAGAAAAGTTGATGCGTCGGAACGCGGACTTTCCGCTCCGCAGCAAAGTGCGATGGCCGGGCGGTGTCGGCATGGATTGAACCGCGCGGAGTTAGAGGCTTGCTGCGGACTGGAAAGTCAGCGCGCCCGGACGGTTTGTTTTCCTGTGGCGGCTTCTGGCAAACACCGCCAACCTCCCGCCATGTCTGTGCGCCCCCGCGTAGTGGTGATTGATGACGAGCCTTCCGTGGCCGAGATGACGGCGTTCGCGCTGTCGTCGCAAGGCTTCGCGGCCGTGTTTGCCATCTCCGGCCCCGCCGGCCTCAAGCTCGTGCAGGACACGCTGCCCGACGCCGTGGTCTGCGATGTGCGGATGCCCGACCTCGACGGCGAACAGGTCGTGGAGCAACTGCGCGCCGATCCGCGCACTCAAAAAATTCCCGTGCTCTTCCTCAGCGGACAATGTCATCCGAACGAAGTCACGCGGGGCGACGCGTTCATGCAGAAACCGTTTCACCTCAAGGAGCTGGCGGAGACGGTGGCGCGGCTGATCTCCGAGCGCGCGGCGGGCTGAGGACGGGGCGGAATTCCAAAGCCCAAATCTCAAATCCCAAACAAAATCCAAAATTCAAATTCCAACGCGCTCAGTCCTGACCGGGTTGCTGCGTTTGAAGTTTGGAGTTTCCGCCCCCCGCCCCCGTGTTTCCCTGACCGCCCGCCTTCGGGGACACCCGCGCCCGGCGTCGCTACCGTGGCGGCGTGTGGGATTGGACTGATAAAAACGGCATGTATCTGGAAGCCGCGCGCGGCTGGCTCGAACTCGGTGATCCGCGCACGGCGGCGGACGAACTGACCAACATCTCCGGCCTGCGCCGCGCCGAGCCGGACGTGCAGAAAGTGCGTCTGCAAATTGCCGTGGACTCCGACGAATGGCCCGCCGCCTTCGCCCTCGCGCAAGGATTGATTCACGCCAAGCAGCGCGACGCGCAAATTTTCCTCTGGCGCTCGCAGGCCGCGCGGCATCTGCCCGAGGGCGGACTGGCGCAGTCGCTCGAACTGCTGCTTGAAGTGGCGAATGAATTTCCCGAAGACCCCGCCATTCCCTTTCACCTCGGCTGCTACAATGCCGCGCTCGCGCAGGAATCCACCGCCCGCTGCTGGCTCGCGCTGGCCTTCGATGCCGCCCAGCGGCAAGGCACGCTCAAGAAGTGGAAAGCCGCCGCGCTCGTTCACCGCGATCTCGCTCTGCTGCACAAGAAGACCGGCGCGACCTCCAGCCTGTGGGTCTGAGCACCGCTGCGGAAGGACGCCTTCGCAGGAGTTGAACCGGTTTTTCGGTTCAGGAATTTCCCAAAGTTTCTGCGCCTTTCGCAGATTTCAAGCCGCCAACGGAGCGCGGCGCGACAACCTTGCCGCCACCCACGTTTCCGCGATCAGCACCGCCAAGGTCGCCACGATCAGCCAGCGCCAGAGTTTCTGGTGGCTCTCCAGTTCGGTGGCTTTCAACTGTGCCTCCTTGCGGGCGACTTGTTCGGGCGTGGCGAGGGGCGCGGGTTTCACCGGCACGCCGAGCTGTTCGAGCTGTTCCAGCGCGAGCGGCGCGGTCTTGGATTCTTCGGGCGCAAGGTTCACCGCGAAACGAAACGGCGGGACCACACCCGCCACGCTGTAAATGCCCGGCGTGTCCGTCTCGCTGAACGACTTCGCGCCCGCCGCAAGCGTGGCGGTGGTGCCGTCGGGCTTGCGGATGGTGAGCGCATTCGTGGCGCGCAGCGCGGAGACATCCACCGCGTCGCCGACGTGGAAGTCGAGCGCCTGCGCCTTGATCGCGCCGCTGATTTCGAGCAGCGAGAAAAGCAGCGGCACGAATTTCGACGAGAGCGCGAGCTGGCTGTCGCCGGGATTCCAGCCCGAGGCGAGCACGAACAGGCTGCCCTTGCCGGTATTGATTTGCGCGAGCGCAGGCGCGCCGTTATCGAACTTCGCCAGCGCGTGCGCGTTGGTCGTGGCGAACGTCACCTTCCGGCTCTTCCAGAAATGAATCTTGGTGAAGTCATTGAAGCGCGCGTCCGCGAAGGGCGCGAAGAGCGGGTGCGTGAAATCAATCTCGGTGAACATGGCGTAGCTGGACACGTTGGCCATGACCGTCTCCTCGGCGGTGACGGGCGTGCCGAGCAACTTCGCCACGTTGTCCGCTTCGCCCGCGGAACGCAGCGGGCACAGCACGACCGCGCCGTTGGTGAGCAGGTTCGCCACATCGCGCAACGCGTTTCCCGTGAGCGGTGCGCCGACGACGAGGAGGCTGGCGTTGCGTGAGGCGGCAATCTCCGCGTCCGGTTTCGCCACCGTCACGCGCACTTCACGCTGGGCGGTATCAGGGAACGCGCGCTTGAGGTAATAGAGAAGCTGCTGCGGATCGGTCTCCACGTCGTTGCCGACGAAGACAATTTCAATCTGCTCGCGCGGCGGTGTGACGACGAAGACGCGGTTGTCGAAGTCCGCTTCGTCGCCGGTGAGTTCGATGGTTTCGGAATCAGGAGCCTTCGCCAGATCGTAGCTGCGGCTCTGGCCCGGCGGCACGTAGGCCGCAATGGGATTCGACGCCGTGCCGCTCCAGCGCAGGCTGAACTGCTCCTGTCGCGACTCGCTCGAATTGAACACGCGCACCCGCGCCGTCTCGTTCGACTGCGCGGTGATGCTGGCCGGCGGCACGATGCGTTGCAGCCCGGCGTTCGTCGGCTTCTTCGACTTCACCGCCACCACGCTGACTTGCGTCTGCTTCGGCCACTGAAAACCTTGCAAGCCTTCGAGTCGCGCGCCGTCCTGCATGTCGGAAAGGAGTGTGATGTGGCGCGCGGCGGTGGGATTCTCGCGCTCGGCGTCGAGCGTTTCGCTGGCGGCGAGCAAGGCGTTGCCGAGATGCGTGTTGTTCCAAGTGGGCTTGAGCAAGGCGAGCCGCGACTCGGCCAGCGCTTTGCGCTCGTTCAACGACGCCTTCTTCCACTCGTCAAAATTCACGAGCGCGCGCGCCGTGCGGTCAAAGGTGAACACGGCGATTTCATCCGTCGGCGTGGCGTTGCGGATAATCTCCCGCGCCTTGTCGCGCGCCTCGTCGAACAAACTGTCGCGCCTCATGCTCGCGCTGGTGTCGATGAGCACGACGGTGCGCGTGATCGCGCCCGTGGCGTTTGAGGCCGCCAGCGGGTTGCGCAGGAACGGCCGCGCGAAGGCCAGTGCCAGCAAAGCCAGCACCGCACAGCGCAACAGCAGCAAAAGAATGTTCTCCAGCCGGCTCTTCTTCGTGACGCGCGGCGGCGTGGGCTGGAGAAACATCAGCGAGCTGAATGGAATCTTCTCCTTCGAGGTGCGCCGGATGAGGTGAAAGAGAATCGGCGCGGCGATGGCGAGTGCGCCGAGAACGAAGAAGGGGGCGAGGAAGCTCATTAGTTGCCTACGTTGCGCCGCACAAATTTCCCGCGCTGCATCCGGGCGCGCAGGAAATCAAACAGCGCCAGTTCCAGCGGCTGGTTCGTGGTCAGGCGATGATACTCCGCGCCGAGCTTGCGGCAGGCGGACTCGATGCCCGCATTGTGCGCGGTGAACTTGCGCAGGTACTCTTTCCGCGCCTGCACGGGGTCGATGTAAATCTCCTTGCCGGATTCGATGTCGAGATACAGCGCTGCTTTCTCGAAATTAAAACTCACCTCCGCCGGATCGAGAACGTGGAAGACCACGACCTCGTGGCCGCACGCGGTCAGCGCGGCGAGGCTGGTCTCGAAGCGATCCACAGTGGCGAGCAGGTCGGAGACGAGAATCATCAGCCCGCGTTTGCGCGTGAGTTCTACCGCGCGTTCCAGCGGCGAAATCAAATCCGTGGTCGTGCCCGCCGAGGCTTTCTCCAGCGCCAGCATCAGATGACGCAAATGTCCCGGACGATTCCGCGCGGGCAGATAGTCGCGCACCTTCTCGTCGAAGGTCAGCAGGCCCACGGCGTCGCCTTGCTTGGAGAGAAAGTAGGCCAGCGTCGCAGCCAGCGTGTTCGCGTAGTCGGATTTGGTGTAAGCGCCCGAGCCGTAGCCCATCGAGCGGCTGGCATCCACGAGCAGCTGGCAGCGCAGATTCGTCTCGTCCTCGAATTTTTTCAGGAAGTAACGGTCGCTGCGCGCGAACAGTTTCCAGTCCACATACTTCGGATCGTCGCCCGGCGTGTATTGACGATACTCGGTGAACTCGACAGAGAAGCCGTGATAGGGACTGCGGTGCATCCCGTTCCAGAAGCCCTGCACCACGACGCGGGCGCGCAGTTCCAGGTTGTGAATCCGCATGAGAGTCTGCGGATCAACGAAGGACTTCGCACTCGGCGCGCTCGGATTTTGGACGGCCACGCGCGGAAGCTACACAAGCCGGCTGCGGATGGGTGTAAAAATTTTCTGGAGCGCGGAGATCCGCAGCAAGCTGCCAAGCAACTTAACGAAACTTGTTCCCACAGATTCAGGGAGACCGCCGATGAAACATCTCATCGGCGGCTTTCCTGAATCTGTGGGCAAATTTCTTCCTCCTGAATTCAGAGCAACCGTCGTGCGAGGCTTGCTGCGGGCAGCAGCGGCCGCAGGCCATAGAAATTTCCACGCTCGTCGCCGCTGATGTGGCCACTTATTCTGCGTGTGTGAACCTCGGCCTCGAAAACAAAACCGCGCTCGTCACCGGCGGTGCGGCAGGCATCGGCGCCGCCGTCGCGCGGATGCTCGCGGGCGAAGGCGCGCGTGTTGCCATCGTGGATCGAGATGAAGCGGCGGGGCGGAAACTCACCGATGTTCTGCTTGGCGCAAAAGGCCAAGCTCACTTCGTCGCCGCCGATCTCACACACGAGGCCGACTGCCAGCGTTGCGTCGAGGAAACCGTCCGCACCTTTGGCAGCCTCGACCTTCTCATCCACAACGCGGGCGTGAACGACGGCGTCGGCTTGGAACAGTCGCCCGCTGAATTCCTCGCCTCGTTGCAAAAGAATCTTTTTCACACCTTCGCCATTACGCACTTCGCGGTTGGTGAATTAAAGAAGTCGCGCGGCGCGCTTGTGAATGTCGGTTCTAAAGTTGCGGTCACGGGCCAGGGTCACACTTCCGGCTACGCCGCGGCCAAAGGCGGACTGCTCGCGCTGACGCGCGAGTGGGCCGCCGCGCTCGCCCCCGACGGCGTGCGCGTGAACGCCGTGGTCCCCGCCGAGTGCGACACGCCGCAGTATCAGCACTGGTTCGCGTCGCAGCCGAATCCGCAGGAAGCGCGCGCGGCGATAGAGCAGTTGGTCCCGCTGGGCCAGCGCCTGACCACGCCAGAAGAAGTGGCGTCGGCCATCGTCTTTCTCGCCAGCCCGCTCGCCTCGCACATCACTGGGCAAATTCTGTTCGTGGACGGCGGCTACACACATCTCGACCGCGCGCTCACGCAGAGCCGGCACGAGTGGAAAACCTGATCGGAAGAAAACTGGAATCGCATGCAAACAAGCGCAACTTGGCAGGGCCGCTACGGCACCACTCGGACCACGACACAGGAATGTGCCTCCACCTGCCGGCTGGAAAGC
>JANOAY010000461.1:0-4457 GCA_031411375.1 Pedosphaera sp.
GCCGCGCGTGAGCTTGACCTCGATCAACGAGTCGCCCTGATCAATGCCGATGGCGATGATGCCGCCCTTGCGGACGTTCGAGAATTCGTTCAGCGCCGTCTTCTTCACCGTGCCGAGCCGCGTCGCGAAGAACAGCTCGCCCGATTGGTCCCAAGTGATGTCCGCCTTCTTCGCGTCAGACTTCGACAGGATGCGGATCATTGCCGCGATCTTCTCGTCCGCTTTGAATTCGAGAATGTTCGCGATGCTCCGGCCTTTCGAGGCGCGGCCCATGTCGGGAATTTCATGCACGCGCTCGACATACACGCGGCCCGTGTTCGTGAAGAACATTAGGTAGTCGTGCGTGCTCGCGGTGAAGAGATGCTCGATGAAATCGTGATCCTCGGCATCGGGCGCGCTGCCCTCGCGCGTGGTCATGCCGATCACGCCCTTGCCGCCGCGCCGCTGCGAACGGTACTGGCTCACGTTCGTGCGCTTAATCAGCCCGCCGTGCGTGATGGTGATGATGACGCCCTCGTTCGCGATCAAATCCTCGATGGCAATCTCTCCTTCGTCGGGAACGATCTGCGTCATTCGTGGCGAAGCGTGCTTTGTTTTGATTTCCTGAAGCTCGCCCTTGATGATCGCCATCACGCGCGCCTCGCGCGCCAGGATGTCGAGCAGATCTTTGATCTTCTCCAGCAGTTCGCGGTATTCGAGCCGGACCTTGTCGATTTCCAATCCGGTCAGGCGGTAAAGTTGCAGTTCGAGCACCGCGTCCACCTGACGCTCGGTCATCGCCCAGCGGCCTTCCGTCAGCCTTCCTTCGCTGCGAATGAGAATGCCCCAAGTCTCGACCTGCTGCCGCGACCACTCGAAAGCCAGCAGCTTGATCTTCGCCTCCTCGCGATTACGTGAACTGCGGATGATGCGGATGAACTCGTCGAGGTTCGACAGCGCCGCGATGTAGCCTTCCAGCAGTTCCGCGCGCTCCTCCGCCTTGCGCAACTCGAAGCGGGTGCGGCGCAAAATCACCTCGCGACGATGATCGATGTAGCACTGGATCATCTCCTTGAGGTTCAGCGTCTTCGGACGACCGCGATCAATGGCCAGCGCATTGACCGAGAACGAAACCTCAAGCTGCGTGTGCTGATAGAGATTGTTGATGACGACCTTCGGAATGCCGTCGCGCTTGAGTTCAATGACGAGCCGGCAGTTTTCATCCGACTCGTTGCGCATCGCCGACACGTCGGTGATGACTTTCTCGTTCACGAGATCGGCGATGCTCGACTCGAGCGCCGCGCGATTCACGTTGTAGGGAATCTCGGTGATGACCAGTTGCTCCCGCCCGCCCTTGAGCTGCTCGGAACCAACTTTGCCGCGCACCCGAACGCTGCCTCGCCCGGTGTGGAAATAATTTTTGATGCCCTCGACGCCGAGAATCATGCCGCCGGTCGGGAAGTCCGGCCCTTTGATAAACTTCATCAACTCCGGGATCGTGATGCTCGGCTGGTCAATCTGCGCGCAGATGCCTTCAATCACTTCGCCCAGATTGTGCGGCGGCATGTTCGTCGCCATGCCCACGGCGATGCCAGTGCCACCATTGACGAGCAGGTTTGGAAACGCCGCCGGCAGCACCGTCGGCTCCGTCAGACGCTCGTCATAGTTCGGGACGAAATCGACGGTGTCCTTCTCCATGTCCGTCATCAGCGCCGCGCCGAGCTGCGTCAATCGCGCCTCGGTGTAACGCATCGCCGCCGGGGGATCGTCCTCGACGGATCCGAAATTGCCTTTGCCATCCACCAACTTCTCGCGCATGGACCAGCCCTCCGCCATGTGAACCAGCGTCGGGTAAATCACCGCCTCGCCGTGTGGGTGATAGTTGCCGCTCGTGTCGCCGCAAATCTTCGCGCACTTCATGTGCTTGCGGCCGGGGAACAGGTTCAACTGCTCCATCGCGTAGAGAATACGGCGCTGCGAGGGCTTCAATCCGTCGCGCACGTCGGGCAGCGCGCGCGAAATAATCACCGACATCGAGTAGTCGAGGAACGAGTTCTTGATCTCGTCCGCGACATTGATCTTGGCGACCTTTTCGTTGGCGGCAAACAGCGGGACGCCCGCGATGGGGCTGCGCGATTCGGGCGGTGGCTGGGTCGGTTCGTTCGGTTCGTTTTCGTCAGGCATGGTGAAAAATCAGTTGGTGGTGGCCGTGTCCTCCGGCTTCGCGGGCAGGAGCACGATGCCAAGCTGGCTGCAAGCCGCGCGCATCCGCCGGTCGGTGGTGGCGAGCGCTCCGCCCTGGTGCAAATCACAGGTCGCGACGTGCAGCGCATCCAGCGTCCGCAGCGGAACTCGAGGATGACAGGCGAGTTGAATGGCGCGCGCGCGCTCCAGCACCTTGCGGTTCAACGGGTGCAGCACGATCAATTCATCATTGATCATAGAATGGAACTTTTCCGTGGCTCTTCCGCGTTCTTCCGCCGTGAGGTCACCGTCGCGTTCTTTGAACAGCAGGGCCGCGCAAACTTCTGTCAGGGCCAGTTCCGATGTGTCGAAACTGTGCCCTGACAGGTGTTTTGAGAACCAGTCGCTGTCCTGCTCGCGGACCAGCAGCTTCACGATGATGGCGGAGTCTAGATACATCACCAGCCTCGCGCGTCCCGGTCCTGGTTCACGGCTTCATCGGCGGAAAGTCCGCGGTGAATCCGCTGCTTGGAGAGGTATTCGCCCATGCCCTGGAAAATTTTCCGGGGCTTAGCCTCCTCCACGCTCACGAGCCGGGCTTTGGGCAGGCCATCGCTGGTGATGGTGAGTTCGTGCCCGCCGGCCACCCACTCCAGGAGGGCGGACAGGTGAGCCTTGGCATCGCGAACCGACACCACGCGCCCCAGCACGCTTTCCAGCCCGAGCGCGGCGGAATCCCGCAGCACCGCTGGTTCGACGGTCTTCACTTCTGAGTAACGGACAGGTTTAGCTTTCATGTGCTGGAAAGTAGTCACATGTGACCACATCTGTCAATGATCTTCTCAAACATCCAAATTTCTCACGTTGAGCGCGTTGTCTTCGATGAAGCGGCGACGCGGCTCCACTTCATCGCCCATCAGCTTCGTGAACATCTCCTCGGCTTCGACGGCATCGGTCAGGTCGATGCGCAGCAGCTTGCGCCGCACCGGGTTCATCGTGGTCTCGAACAGTTCCTTCGCGTCCATTTCGCCGAGACCTTTGAAGCGATACATTTGAATGCCCTTTTTCCCGACGGCCTTCACCGAGTTTAAAATCTCCGGGATGGCGAACAGCGGTGTGACCGACGCCTTTTCGCCTTCACCCTCGATCAACTCGAAGAGCGGTTTGTCCTGCGCCGCGTAGTGATCGACGCTGAGACCTTTCTTGGAAAGTTTATCAATCAACTCCGCCACGGCCTTGCTCTCGTGATGCAGATCGGCTGACGTCGCGCGGCGAATCGGCCCCTCGCGTTTGCCTTCCGGCTCTGCCCCGAACAAGTCCGGCTGCGTCGCCTTGTACTCATCCAGTTCCCCCTGCGTGGTGAAGTAATGCACCGTCTCGTGATTGCCCTCGCGCACCTTCACGAGATACGCGGGGAAGTCGCCATCAGGCGAACGCTTCTCCACATACTCCGCAAAATCACCGCCACGTCGCCGGATGTAGGTCGCGTGTTTGTCCAGGTTCTCCAGCAGTTCCAGCACTTCTTCGAGCTGCTTTTGAGTGAACTCCTTGCCGTCGGCGAGATTGCGCAATCGCACTTCCTCCGCAGCAAGCTGGATCAAAATCTTCGTCAACTGCGCGTCGTCATCAATGTAGTCCGTGCGCTTCTTGCGCGTGATGCTGTAGAGCGGCGGTTGCGCGATGTACACGAAGCCCTGTTTCACGAGCTGCGGCATCTGCCGGTAGAAAAACGTGAGCAGCAGCGTGCGGATATGTGAACCGTCCACGTCGGCATCCGTCATGATGATGATTTTGTGGTAGCGCAACTTGTTCAGATCAAACGCGCCTTCACCCTCGCCATCGCCGATGCCCGTGCCGATGGCCGTGATCATCGTGCGGATTTCCGTGTTCTGAAGAACCTTGTCGAGCCGCGCCTTCTCCACGTTGATGAGCTTGCCGCGGATGGGAAGAATGGCCTGGAACTTCCGATCCCGTCCTTGCTTCGCCGAGCCACCGGCCGAGTCACCTTCGACAATGTACAGCTCCGTGTTGACCGGATCGCGATCCGAGCAGTCCGCCAGCTTGCCGGGCAAACCACCGCCTGTGAGCGCCGATTTGCGCACTGCTTCGCGCGCCTTGCGCGCAGCCTCGCGCGCGCGCGCCGCGTTTAATCCCTTCTCGACGATTCGCTTGCCGACGCTGGGGTTGGAGTCGAAGCACGACATCAAGCCCTCATAGGTGATGGCGCTCAGAATGCCCTCCGCTTCGGGCGAGAGCAGCTTGTCCTTCGGCTGATTGTTGAATTTGGGATCAGG
>JANOAY010000462.1:0-1793 GCA_031411375.1 Pedosphaera sp.
AGCGGCTGCGCGCTGCCATCTGAATTTCCCCCGTCCCCCATGCAACGCTCTGAACTCGAACACCTCATCCGCGCCGCTGCGGCGCTGACCGGACGCACGCAGTTTGTCATCTGCGGCGGCCAGGCTCTGCTCGCGCTGGGCGAAGATGCGCCGGAGGAACTCCTCAACTCCCTCACCGCCGACCTCTTTGTGCCGGACGATGCAGAGAGCACGCAACTCATCGGCCAGAGTCTCGGCGAGATGTCGGTGTTCGATCAGACCTTCCAATACTGCGCCCGCGCGGTGAATCAGGAGGACATCATCCTGCCCGAAGGCTGGCGCGACCGCGTGGTGCCTATCGAATCGCCGGATACCGCCGGCGCGTGCGGCTATTGCGTGGAAGTCCACGACCTCGCCATCGCCAAACTCGCCTCCTCGCACGACGAGGACTTCACCTTCCTCCTCACCCTGCTGCGGCATCAACTCGTGGACGAAGGCACCATCGAGGACCGCCTCGCTGCCACGGACATGTCCGCCCACCCGCATTTGCGCGCCGACTGCGAGGGCCGCTTCGCCCGGCTCGTGCGCGCGCTCACTCTTTAGACTTTCCCTCAATGACTGCCCTCCTGTCCAAAACCTCCGCTCCCGAATTCGTGCCCACTTCCGACTCCCGCGCCGCACTGCCTGCCTGGTTCACCGCCTCGCAGCAGCACGCCATGCAGTTGTTCACCTCCCTGCCCATGCCGGGGCGGAAGGATGAGAACTGGCGTTTTGCTAACGTGGGCGCGTTGTCCGTGGAGGGCTTTGGCCGCGTGGCGGCGGAGAGTGTGCCCGCTTTTGTGGGAGTGGGGAAAGTGGCGGCGCGGGTGGTGACGGGGAATGATTTGGTGCTCAGTGCTCAGTGCTCGGTGGTCAGTGGGGTGGAGGTGCTCTCGCTCGCCGGGGCATTAGAGAAACACGGTGAGCGGCTGCGCGAGTTACTGGTGACGCCGGACACGAAGCTGGGCGGCGCGAAGTTCGCTGCGTTGCATCATGCGCAGTTGCAGGATGCCGTCGTGATCGTGGTGGCGGAGAAGGCGGAGATCGCCGCGCCGGTGGAGATCGTGCATTGGCTCAGCGGGGAAAATGCGAGCAGCTTTCCGCGGACGATCATCCTCGCCGGGGCGCGCTCGAAGGTGACGGTGGTGGAATATCATCTCACGGCGAACGGCGAGGCTGGTCTCAGTTGCGGAGCCGCCCAGATTGTGGCCGGGCAGGGCGCCAGGGTCAGTTACGTTCAACTCAACCGCCACAACGCCGCCAGCAAGGCGCTGCATTTCTCCACGCTGCGCTGTGAGCGCGAGGCGCAGGTCAAACACGCCACGTTCAACCTCGGCGCCGGCTATGTCCGCAGTGAAGCGCTGAGCCTCGTCGCCGGCGAAGGCAGCCGCAGCGACATGCTCAGCGTCACGCTGGCCAGCGCCGGCCAGGAAGTGGACCAGCGCACCCTCCAGGATCACCTCGCGCCGCACGGCTGCAGCGATCTGCTTTATAAGAACGTCCTCTTCGCCGACGCAAAGACCATCTTCGCCGGACTCATCCGCGTGGACCACGGCGCGCACTTCACCGACGCCTACCAGAAGTGCCGCAACCTCCTGCTCAGCGACGACTGTGAGGCCAACTCCATGCCCGGCCTCGAAATCAACGCCGACCAGGTAAAGTGCAGCCACGGCAGCACCAGCGGACGCCTCAACGAAGAGGAAGTCTTCTACTTCCAAAGCCGAGGCATCACCCGCCAGTCCGCCGAGCACATGATCTCGCTTGGCTTCACCATG
>JANOAY010000463.1:0-12364 GCA_031411375.1 Pedosphaera sp.
CGCTCACCGAGGCGCGCACCACGCAGATTGATGCGGCGCGCGACTACCTCGTGGCCCGCGCGCAGCTCGAACGCGCCATCGGCCTGGACGTGCAGCGCGTGAATTCCAGCGCGCCGACGACGGTGGAAACTTGGAAACCCGGAACGAAATGACGAAAGCGGAAAACAGAAAGCAGAAATCGCCGCCGCGTGCGCTGGAAATGCGCGCTCTGCTGCTCATTTCTGTTTTCAGCTTTCTGCTTGCTGCTTTTTCCGCGCAAGCGGGTGAGTTCGACACGCTGCGCCTGCGCTGGCGCGACCTGCTCACGCAGGGGACGAACGCCAGCTTCTCCAATCCGCTTTATCAGAGCTGGATCAGCTCCGTGGGCAACAGCGCGCAGTCCTACTGGTCCACGATGAACACCAGTCCCACGCGCACCAATCTTTGGAGCGCGTATCCAAATCCGACGGCGGATTCGAGCGACATCAGCAGCACCTACTCGCGCCTGCGCACGATGGCTCTCGCCTACTCGATCAAGGACTCCGCGCTCGAAGGCAACACCGGCCTGCGCGCCGCGACCATCAGCGGCTTGGACTGGATGTTCACCAATCACTACAACGCGTCCTCCGTCGTCTTCGACAACTGGTTCGACTTCGAGATCGCCACGCCGCTCGTGCTGAACGACATCACCACGCTGCTCTACTCGAATCTTTCGCCCGCGCAGATCAGCAACTACATGGCGGCGGTGGATCACTTCACGCCCACGCCGAGCGACAGCTACATCTCCACGAACCTCACGGCCGCGAACAAAATCTGGAAGTCGCTCGTGGTCGCCGTGCGCGGCGTGCTCGTGCAGGACTCGAACAAGGTCGCGCTCGCGCGCTCAGGCTTGAGCGATGTGTTTCCGTACGTGACGACGGGCGACGGATTTTATCGCGACGGCTCGTTCGTGTTTCACAACGAGTTTGCCTACAACGCGGGCTACGGCGTGGAGCTGCTCGACTCGATGGGTTCAATGATGCAGTTGCTCACCGGCTCGACGTGGGCCATCACCGATCCCGCGCAGACCAATGTCTTCCGCTGGGTCACGGATTCCTTCCAGCCGTTCTTCGCGCGCGGCGCGGCCATGGAAATGGTGGACGGCCGCTACCACACGCGCAACGGCGACGCCCACGAGCGCGGCCATGAAATGCTCAGCGCCATGCTCCGCGTCGCGCAAGTCGCCCCGCCGGCGGACGCGGCGGCGTACAAATCTTTTGCGAAGGGCATGATTCAGTACGACACGTACCGCAATTTTCTCACCGCGCAGTCGCCGCCCTACAACGTCTGGGCCAGCGCGGCGATCAACGACACGAACATCCCCGCGCGCGCCGTCACCACGGAGCATCGGCAGTTTCCCGGCATGGATCGTGTGGTGCATCACACGCCGGACTGGACGTTCGGCCTCTCGATGTCGTCGAGCCGGATCGCGAATTACGAATCCACGCGCGGCGAAAATCTCAAGGGCTGGTACACGGGCGAGGGCATGACCTATGTTTACAACCGCAACCTGGCGCACTACTCGGATCAGTTCTGGTCCACGATTGATCCGTATCGTCTGCCCGGCACCACGGTGGACACGTTCACGCGCACAAACGGCTCGGGCGATTCCTACCGCAGCCCGAACAACCAGACCGGCGGCGCTTCGATCCTCGGACTCTACGGCGTGGCGGCGATGCACTTGAACACCTACGTCAGCACGCTTTCCGCGCGCAAGTCGTGGTTCGTCTTCGACAATGAAATTGTCTGTGTCGGCAACAGCGTGAGCAGTTTGGAAACGAACAGCGGGGTGGAAACGATCATCGAGAACCGCCGCCTCGGACTCTACGGTAACAACGCGTTCACCGTGAACGGCGCGGCCAAACCGAGCGGCCCCGGCTGGAGTGAGACGATGAATGGCACGTCGTGGGCGCATCTCGCCGGTTCCGTAAACGGGGCGGACATTGGGTATTTCTTCCCAGCGAGTACGTCGGTGCAGGCCCTGCGTGAATCGCGCTCGGGCGCGATGCGCGATGTCAACACCACCTACGGTTCGGCCACGAAACACACGCGGCACTACCTCACGATGCTCATTGATCACGGGACAAATCCGAGCAACGGCAGCTACTCTTACGTGCTCCTGCCAGGCCTGAGCGCGAGCGCCGTCGCGGCCTATGCGACCAGCCCGGACATCACGATCTTGCAGAACAACAGCACGGCCACGGCGGTGCGCGAGAACAAGCTGGGCGTCGTCGGCATCAATCACTGGCGCGACAACTCGAACCAAGTGGCGGGCGCGGGCATCAGTTTCAGCCACAAGGCGGCGGCGATTTTGAAGAACGACGGCGCAGTGCTGGACATCGGCGTCTCCGATCCCACGCAGACCAACACGGCGGGTCTCACGGTGGAGTTGACCAACTCGGTCACGGCGGTGCTGTCCGTGGATGCGGGCGTGACGGTGTTGCAAACCAGTCCGCTGCGGCTGCTGTTCAACACCAGCAACACCTTCGGCGCGACGTTGCGTGCGCGCTTCAGCGTCGGCGCATTTCAAACCAACGCGCTGCTCGCGCTCGCGGACGCGCATGTGCAGAACGGCCCGTCTGCGGTCACAAATTTCGGCACGGGCACCACGCTCTCGGTGAAGGCGGGCAGCGGCACGACCACGCGCGAGACGTTTTTGAAGTTCGATTTGTCGTCGGTGCCGGGGATGATTGTCGGAGCGAATCTGCGGCTGGTGACGCGCTCGTTTGCGGAGCCGGTGTTTCACACGGCGGGGTTGGTCACGGACAATTCGTGGACGGAAACGGGCGTCACTTGGAACACCAAGCCGGGTTCGACCACGCCCACGGTGACGTGGCAGGTGGCGGGGAACAATCTGACTTCCACCGTTCCGGTCACGGCGTTCGTCGCGCCGGCACTGGCGAATGGCGGCTTGTTGTCCTTCCGCATTTCCAGCACGGGCACCAACCTGACTAACTCCACTTCGAGCAGCGAGTTCGTCAGCTACGGCGCACGGGAAAATTCTTCGGCCAATGTGCCGCAACTCCTCGTGAGCTATGTGCGCTCGGCTCCGAGCGTGTCGCTGACCAGTCCCGAGGATGGTTCGGCACTCGACGCGCCCGCGAGCGTGACGCTGGTCGCGAGCGCCTCGGATGGCGATGGCGCGATTTCGCAGGTGGAATTTTATGCCGGCACGACGCGCGTGGGGCAGTTGTTCGCGCCGCCGTACTCGCTCACGTTGAACAATCTGGGCGCGACCAACTATGCGTTCACCGCCGTGGCGACGGACAACTCGGGGCTGACCGCGACGAGCCGCGTGGTGGGTGTGTCGGTGAATTTGCCGGAACCGGCCGGACGCGGGACGGGGTTGCAGGCGGAGTATTTTACGGATCGAAATTTCACCCAGTTCTTTCAGGCGCGCGTGGATACGAACATCAATTTCAACTGGGGCAATGGCGTACCCATCGCGGGGATGGCGGCGGATAATTTCTCGGTGCGCTGGACGGGCCGCCTACAGGCACGGCGCTCGGGCGTGCATCAGTTCCATACGGCCTCGGATGAGGGCGTGCGGCTGTGGGTGGATGGCAAGCTGCTCGTGGATAATTGGACGGGGCATTTTCAGACGGAGGATTCGGGGAGCGTCACGCTGGTGGCGGGGCGCTACTACGATGTCACGATGGAGTATTTCGAGGGTTCGTTCAGTGCGGCGGCGCAGTTGTGGTGGACGCAGCCGGGGGTGGCGAAGGAAGTGGTGCCGTCGGCGCAGTTGTATCCTGCGGATCGCGGGCTGCGCGGGGCGTTCTTCTCGGGCGCGGCGTTCAACACGCCAGTGTTCACGCGGATTGATGAGGTGGTGAATTTTAACTGGAACACGAATTCGCCGGACCCGACGGCGATGCCGGTGGCGTACTCGGTGCGGTGGACGGGGAAGGTGAAGGCCAACGCGGGCGGGTCGTATCAGTTTTTCACGTTGAGCGATGACGGGGTGCGGTTGTGGATTAACAACCAGCTCATCATCAGCAACTGGGCCGCGCACGCGACGACGGAGGATGCGGGCAGCATCACGCTGGCGGCGGGGCAGTCTTACGCGGTGACGTTGGAGTATTTTAATGCGATGGGGGCGGGGACGGCGGTGCTTTCGTGGTGGCCGCCGGGGGAGTCTAAGCAGGTGATTCCCACGGCCAATCTCACGCCGCATCAGAATAACACGCCGCCCACGCTGGGCTTCGTGGCGAACCGGGCGGTGGCGCGGAACAGTCTGCTCACTTTTGCGGCGGCGGCGGCGGATGCGGATGCGGGGCAGGCGCTGACTTATTCTCTGGATGCGGGCGCGCCGGTGGGCGCGGTGATTCATCCGACGAGCGGTTTGTTTTCGTGGACGCCGCCGGGCGAGCAGGCGTTTGGGCCGGTGTCGGTCACGGTGCGGGTGGCGGACAATGGCTCGCCGGCGATGACGGACGGGCAGTCGTTCACGATCTCGGTGCTGACGAATCCGGTGTTGCGCTTGGTGAGCGGGGGCGGGGTGGTGTCGTTGTCGTGGCCGCAGTCGGCGGGGGCGGCGCAACTGGTCAGCACCACGAATTTGAACGCGCCGGTGGTGTGGGCGCCGGTGACGAACGGGCCGGTGCTGAATGCCGGGGTGTGGTCGGTGAGCTTGGCCGCGCCCACGAACGGGGCGCGGTTTTACCAATTGCAAACGCCATGAAGGGGAACTTGGAAGACGGAACATCGAACATCGAACACTGAACATGGAACACCGAACGCAGGCCGCCCGCTTTCGATGTTGGATGTTCGGTGTTGGATGTTCGGTGTGCGGTGTTCGGTGTGCGGTGTGCGGTGTGCGGAACAAAATTTTGCAGCAGAAAACAAAAACTCAGTGAGTCGCTAACTTTATGAATATCAAGGTGCTGTTGGTGGATGATGATCCCTACGTGCGCGAGGGCGTGCGGTCGTGTTTGAGCCGGCATGTGCAGTTCGATGTGGTGGGCGAGGCGGCCACGGGGCAGGAGGCCATCGCGGGGGTGAAGGAGCATACGCCGGATGTGGTGGTGATGAACAGTTCGTTGCCGGGGATGGACGGGTTGGAGACGACGCGCTCGCTCAGGACGTCGCATCCGAAGGTGCGGGTGTTGATCCTCGGGGGGCGGAAGGGGAAGGACGTGGTGCGGGAGGTGGTGCGGTCGGGGGCGCCCGGCTACTTGAGCAAGAACGCCTCGCCGCTGGAATTGGTGAGCGCCATTGAGAAGGTGCATCGGGGGGAGACGTCGTTCGCGCCGGATGTGGCGCAGGCGTTCTTTGAGGAATTTGTCCAGAACGGCGGCAAGCTGGATGACAGCGGGCCGAAGCCGCTCTCGGAGCGCGAGAAGCAGGTGCTGGCGCTGATTGTTGAAGGATTGCCGAACAAGGATATGGCCACGCAACTCAGCCTGAGCGTGCGGACGGTGGAGAAGCATCGGCAGCGGGTGATGCGCAAGCTGGGCGTGCGCCGCGCGACGGAACTGGTGAAGTTCGCGGTGACGCGGGGATGGGTGGATTTGAACTCGTTGAGCCAGGTGTGAGGGCCAAGGTTCCATCGCGCGGCGCGCGTGCGCCGCGTTTTTTTGCGCCTGATTCCTGGCAACGTGGGGGTTGTGCGGAGGAAGGCGTTACGCAATTACACCACGCGGGCGTATGCGTGCTTTACCCAGATGGAACGTATGTCGGGTGGTGGCTACGGTTTGCGGGCTTGGAGGACGGGTCGTGTCTGGATGCTGGAGAGCAGCCGCGCGGGTCTTCGGGGCGGCGCCGGGAGCGGCGTGGAGACACGTCCGTTTTGCCGGGCGGAAATCCCGTGGCGGAGACGCGGGAGAGGACGCCGGAAGCGCGCGCCGTTCAGGGACTGGCCTCCAGCAAGGGCCGTTGGACCACCACAGAACGCACTTTTAATCGCGTGATTCAGACAACCAAGAACTGTTTCACCCGCAGGTTTGGCCGCGCCGAAATTACAGGCGCGGGCGCGGAATGTCGTATTAGTCACATGGAAAATCAGAATCAGAAGAGGGAACGCCGTCAGTCGAGAGTCGAGAGTCGAGAGTCGAGGCCCGGAAGCCTCGGCTGCCGCTGGGCGCTGGTCGTCTTGCTTTGGCTGGCGGCGGGCCTTCCGACCGTCCAAGCGCAGACGCCCGGCCTCTACCGCGAGATTTATCTGGGCATCCCCGGCAGCACGCTGCTCAGTTTCACGAACGTCTTCCCGCCCGCGCCCGATCTCGTGGAAGTTTCCACCAATCTTTTTGAATCCCCGTCCAGCTACGGCGACAACTTCGGCGAACGCTACCGCGGCCTCCTCATTCCGCCCGTCACCGGCGAATACGTCTTCTGGTGCCAGGGCCAGAACTCCGCCATCCTCTACCTCAGCCCCGACGAAAGCGCGGTCCACAAAGTCGGCATCGCCTACAACCTGAACAGCGCCCTCGCCCGCTCCTGGTATGTCTTCCCCACCCAGCAATCCACGAACATTTTCCTCGTCGCCGGCCAGCGCTATTACGTCGAAGCCCTGCACAAGACCGGCAACGGCGACGACTCCTTTGCCATCGGCTGGAAGCTCCCCGACGGCACCTACGAGCAGCCCATGCCCGCGAGCCATTTCCGCCCCTACGGCCAGGCCGCCCTCAGCGCCCCCGTCCTCACCGCCTCGCCCACGAACCTCACCGTCCTCGAGCAACTCTCCGCCACCTTCCGCGTCGCCGTGAGCAACACCGACGCCGTCACCTACCGCTGGCGGCGTGACGGCACCAACCTCCCCGGCGCGTTCGGCGCGAGCCTGACCCTCCCCGCCGTCACCCCCGCCGACAGCGGGTCGCAATTCACCTGCCTCGTCAGCAACAATTTCGGTGCGACCACCAGCGCCACCGCCACCCTCACCGTCCTCACCGACACCGACGCCCCCGTCCTCCGCCACGCCGCAAACCTCGGCACCAACGCCATCCTCGCCGTCTTCAACGAACCCCTCGACCCCGCCACCGCCCTCCTCGGGGCCAACTACACCCTCAGCCACGGCGCACAAATCACCGGCGTCCAATTCGGCGCGAACCCCCGCACCGTGGTCCTCGCCACCACCTTGCTCGGGCGCAACACCAACTACACCCTCACCGTCAACAACCTCCGCGACCGCGCCACCGTGCCGAACACCCTTGCGCCCAACAGCACCACCAATTTCACCGCCTACCTCAAAGGCATCTACCGCCAAATCTTCGCCGAACTCCCCGGCAGCCAGCTCACCGACCTCACGAACAGCCCGGCCTACCCCAGTTTCCCCCTCCTCGCCGAAGCCCTCACCGACGCCCTCGCCACCCCCGCCTGGCCCACCAACAACTACGGCCAGCGCCTCCGCGCCCTCCTCGTGCCGCCCTTCAGCGGCAGCTACCAGTTCCAGATCTCCGCGCACGACAGCGCCACCCTCTACCTCGGCACCAACGCCAACGCCGCCAGCGCCCGCGCCATTGCCACCGTCACCACCGCCAGCGACGCCAGCGCGGGCCAATACCTCGTCCAAACCAACCAGACCAGCGCGCCCATCCCCCTCGTGGGCGGCCAGCAGTATTACCTCCAAGTGCTCATGAAAAGCGGCCTCTCCGTGCAAAGCCCGCCCGACCACTTCTCCGTCCGCTGGACCCTGCCCGACGGCACCGTGGAAGACCCCATGCCCGTGGCCCGCCTCGTGCCGAGCGGGCTGCCCCTGCCCGTCATCATCCAACACCCGCAACCCGTGGAGACCGAAGAAGGCCAGCCCGCCAGCTTCTCCGTCGCCGTCGCCAACCTCGATCCCGTGACCTGCCAATGGCAGCAAAACGGCACCAACCTGCCGGGGGCCACGAACACCTTCCTCTACCTTCCCGCCGTAACCCTGACCGACAGCGGCAGCACCTACCGATGCCTGCTGGCGAACTACGCCGGCCCCGCCACCACGCTCGACGCCACCCTGACCGTCCTCCCCGACCCCACCCCCCCCGCGCTGGCCGGCGCGATCAACAACGGCACCAACCGCCTGACCGTGACCTTTACCGAGCCGGTCGAACCGGCCACCGCCACCGCGCTCACGAACTATGCCGTGCCCGGCGTGACCCTGAGCGCGCCCGTGCTGGCCACGAACGGACGGACCGTCACGTTCAACACCACGCCCCTGGTCGTGGGCAGCAACTACACCGTGACGGTGAACAACGTGCGCGACCGCGCCGCCACCCCGAACGCCATTGCCCCCGCCAGCCAGTTCACCTTCACCGCCGTCCTGTTCTTTTTGCAAAACATCGGCAGCCCGGCCGCCGCCGACTACACGCCCGTCCCCGGCGGCGCGGACCTCACGGCGGGGAACGGCGATTTCTTTGGCAGCAGCGACGCCTTCAATTATGCCTACCAGACGCGCGTGGGTGATTTTGACGTGAAGGTGCGCGTGGCCCGGCTCGACTTTGCCGACACTTGGAGCGTGGCCAGCCTGATGGTCCGGGAGAACCTGAACACCACGAACAAGTATGCCGCCGTCTGCGCCACGCCGAGCATTGCCGGCTCCTTCTTTCAATACCGCACCAACGCGGGCGTGGTGCCCTCGGGCAGCGGCTCCTTCCCGGTGAATTACCCGCACACCTGGCTGCGCCTGCAACGCACCGGCGGCAGCACCTTCCACGGCTACGCCAGCCTCGATGGCGAAACCTGGACCAGGCTCGGCACGGCCATCATGTCCATGCCCGCGACGATTTATCTCGGCTTCACCGTGTCGAGCCGCACCGGCGCAGGCACGACCACGGCCGAGTTCCGCGACTTTGGCGTGAACACCAACACCGCCCTCGCCGCCACGCCCACACTCGTCGAGCCGCTCGGGCCGTCCTCGCGCCGCACCGGCCTGGCCTTCTCGGAAATTCTCTACAACCCCGCGCCGCGCACCGACGGACGCAAGGTCGAGTTCCTCGAACTGCACAACTCGAATCCCTACTTTGAAAACATCGGCGGCTACCGTCTCACCGGCGACATCAGCTACACCTTCCCCACCAACACCGTCATTCCTGGTGGCGGCTTCCTCGTCATCGCCCGCGCCCCCGCCGATGTCTCCGCCGTCTATGGCATCAACGGCGTGACCGGTCCCTACGGCGGCAGCCTGCCCGGCGGCAAGGGCACCGTGCGCCTCCGCAATCCGGCGAACGCCATTCTCCTCGAAGTGAATTACGACCACGAAGACGGCTGGCCGCTCGCCGCCGACGGTCCCGGTCATTCGCTCGTGCTGGCGCGCGCTTCGTACGGCGAAAACAATCCGCTCTCGTGGGCCGCGAGCGACCGCATCGGCGGCTCGCCCGGGCGCGTGGACGGAATTTTCCTCGAGCCGGCGCGCAACCTTGTCATCAACGAATTCCTCGCCCACACCGATCTGCCCGACCTCGACTTCATCGAACTGTTCAATCGCGGCAAAGCCGCCGTGGACCTCTCCGGCTGCTGGCTCTCCGATGATCCCGAGACGAACAAATTCCGCATCCCTGACGGCACGATCATCGGCCCCACCAATTTTCTCTCCTTTGACGAGACGCAGCTTGGCTTCTCCCTCAGCTCCGGCGGCGAAGCCATTTACCTCGTCAACTCGAACCGCACCCGCGTGCTCGACTGCCTCAAATTTGACGGCCAGGAAAACGGCGTCAGCACCGGGCGCACGCCCGACGGCGCGCCGACCTTCACCCGCCTCGCGAGCAAGACGCCCGGCACGAACAATTCCGCCCAGCGCCTCGAAGGCATTGTCATCAACGAGATCATGTATAACCCGATCACGGGCGATGACTGGGATGAGTTCGTGGAGATTTACAACCGTGGCACCAACGCGGTGAACCTGACGAACTGGCGCTTGAACAAGGGCATAGATTTCACCTTCCCGACGAACACCATTCTCGCGACCAACGCCTACCTCGTGGTCGGCAAGGACGTGGCCGTGCTCCGCACCAGCTACACGAACCTGAACCTCGCCAACTCCCTCGGCAATTACGCCGGCACGCTCGCCAACTCCGGCGAACGCCTCACGCTCGACATGCCCGACACCGTCGTCTCGACCAACCTCCTCGGCGTCGTGTCCACCAATCTCATCCACATCACCATTGACGACGTGACCTATGGCACCGGCGGCAAATGGGGCAACTGGAGCGACGGCGGCGGCAGCAGCCTCGAACTCACCGACCCCCGCAGCGACAACCGCCTGCCTTCCAACTGGGCCGACAGTGACGACACCGCCAAGAGCGCCTGGACCCCGATGACCGTGAACGGCGCGCTCGATCACATGGGCGGCTCCTCCAGCATGTGGAACGCGCTGCAACTCTGGCTCTATGAAGCGGGCGAATGCCTGGTGGACAACGTCAGTGTTTCCGTCTCCCCCGCCACCGTCCCGGCCATGTCCGTGCCGAACGGCAATTTCAGCAGCGGTGGCGGCATCGCCCAGCTCGGCACCGGCGCGAACGAATGGATGGTCCAAGGCACGCACCGCTACTCGTATGTCGAGAACGTGGGCGGCGCGAACGGCAACGTCCTCCACGTCGTCGCCCAAGATCGCGGCGACACCGGCGCGAACCGCATCAACAAAGTGCTCACCGCGCAATACGTCTCGAACAGCACCGCCACGATCACCGCGAGCGTGAAGTGGCTGAAGGGCCGCCCGGAAATCCTGTTCCGCCTGCGCGGCAACGGCTTGGAAATCCCCGGCGTGATGAACGTGCCGCGCAACCTCGGCACGCCCGGCGCGCGCAACAGCCGTTTCGCCACCAATGCCGGCCCGGCCATCACCGAAGTCGCGCACAGCCCCGTGCTCCCCGCCGCCAGCGACCCCATCGTGGTCACCGCCCGCGTCCATGACCAGGAAGGCGTGGCCGGTGTGACACTGACGTGGCGCTTGGATCCGTTCGGCGTGCCGATCGTCACGAACATGGTGGACAACGGCACGGGCCAGGACTTGTTCGCCCGCGACGGCATTTACACCGCCACCATCCCCGGCCAGGCCGACAACGCGATGATGGCGTTCTACGTTTCCGCCACGGACAGCAACGCGTTCGTTCGCACCACCAAATTCCCCGACACGGCCCCGACAAAGGAATGCCTCGTCCATGTCGGCGACCGCCAGCCCGTGGCCAGCTTCGCCAGCTACCGTTTCTGGATGACCGACCAGACGCTCACGGACTGGATCGGCGCGGAGAAGGTCAGCAGCGAAATTTTCAAGGGCACCTTCATCTACGGCAACAGCCGCATCATCTACGACGCGGGCAGCCATTACGCGGGCAGCCCGGCCCACTCGAAACTCTACAACTCGCCCATGGGCACCAACTGCGACTATCAGCTGCTCCTCAAGTCGGACGACGCGCTGCTCAGCGAAACCTCGCTCCGCATCCAGGAGCCGGGGTTGTTCGGCGCGGACCGCACCTGCCAGAACGAATCGCTCGGCTACTGGATCATCAACCAGATGAACATCCCCTCGCTGAACCGCCGCCCGATCAACGTCTTCATCAACGGTCTCCGGCGCGGACTCATTTACGAGGACACGCAGCGCCAGAATTCCAGCTTCAACGAACAGTGGTTCCCGGACGCCGATGCGGACACGAGCGACCTCTATCGCATCGGTTACTGGTACGAATACGGCGACAATCTCGATCAGCGCAGCAACAACGAGCCGACGCTGCAAAACCTGACGACCACCGGCGGCGCAAAGAAACTCGCCCGTTACCGCCAGACCTTCGGCAAGCGCGCCATCAAGGAGTCCATTCACAACTACACCAACCTCTTCAAACTCGTGGACACGTTGAAGACCACGAACACCGGCGATGCGTATGCCGCCGAAGTTTTTCCGCAGGTGGATGTGTGGAGTTTCGCGACCGCTTTCGCCGCCGAGCGCATTTTGAACAACACGGACCTCTACGGCGCTCGCCGTATTGATGGCACGGGCAGCAAGGCGGGCGCGCAGAATTCCTTCCTCTCCAAACCCGGCGGCGACAAGTGGAAGTTTTTGATTTGGGACATTGATGCGGCCTATCTCGGCACGCCGGTGGACCCGCTCTTTGATTTCACGGATCCGCCGATCTCCAATTTGTTTTTGCACCCCTATGTGTTGCGCACCTATTGGCAGGCGTTGGAAGACGGGGCCTACGGGCCGCTCAAGCCGGAAAACTTGCATGCGGTCATGGATGCCAAGTATGCCGCACTGCAATCAGCCGATGTGGCAGCCAGTTCGCCCCAAGCGATGAAGACTTTTCTCGGCATCCGCCGCGATTATATCCTGCAACTACTTTCCGAAAACACGTCGCCCTTCGCGCTTACGGTCAACGGCGGGAACAACTTTACGAATCCAAGCACCCTCGTGACGTTGTCCGGTGTTGCACCT
>JANOAY010000464.1:0-7828 GCA_031411375.1 Pedosphaera sp.
GGATCGTGATGAAGTCGCTGGAGAAGGACCGCACGCGCCGCTACGCCACGGCGAATGATCTGGCGGCGGACATCACGCGCTTCGTCGAAGGCGACGCGGTGCTGGCGCGTCCGCCCAGCACAATTTATCGCGTGCAGAAATTCGCGCGCCGGCATCAGGTGATTTTTTCCGCCGCCGCCATTGTAGTTCTCACGCTGCTGACGGGCGTGACCGTCAGCACCTGGCTGGCGATTCGTGCGCGCAAGGCCGAGCGCATCGCCACCGGTGCAACCAGCCGCGAAACCGATCTCCGCAAAAAGGCCGAACGCGACAGCGCCGCCGCGCAACTGAACGAATACGTCGCCGACATCAATCTCGCGCAGCAGTCGCTCACGCCCGCCGCCGCGAACTACGGACGCGCCGTGCAACTCCTGGAGAAGCATGTCCCCGTCGCGGGCGAACCGGACTTGCGCAGCTTCGAGTGGCGCTATCTGCGGCAGCTCGCGCGCGGCAATGATCACGTTTCGCTGCCGGCGCAGGAGGGCGCGGTGCAGTCTCTGGCCTTCTCGCCCGACGGAAATTATCTCATCACCGGCTTGCGCAACACGACGTCGGGCCGTCCGTCTTTTGGCGGCCCGAACTCGCGCGACAAGTTCAGCGTGTGGGACGTGCGCGCGAAATCCTTCGTCACCAATATCGCGCGCGGCGCGCAGTCGGCAGTGTTTCTGCCGGACGGAAAAAAGGTGGTGACCGTCAGCAGCTTCACCGTGCGCGTGTGGAACACGGCGAACTGGTCGGAGGAAAAAACTTTGCCTGACAACTACGGCCCGCTCGCCCTGTCCCGCGACGGCCGGCACCTCGCCACGATCAATCGCGAGGGCGTCAGCATCTGGGACACCGCGACGTGGCGCGAACAGGTGCTGCTGCCGAACGCGATTGGGCCGGTGGCGTTCGCGCCGGACGGCGCGCGCGTCGTCACCGACACCGGCGCGGGACTCGCGGTCTGGCCGTGGACGAACACGAACGCGCCGCTGCGGCTGCACGAGTCCACGAATGTTTTTCTCCGCAGCGCCTGGCAGCGCAGCGACGGCACGATCACCTTTTCGCCAGACGGACGGTTCATCATTGCGGGGCGCAACACGCTCTCCGAACGCGGCGTCTTCGTGCTCAGCGTGTGGGACGCGCAGACCGGCGGGGAAGTCGGGACGATGCCGGATGACGCCGAGCACATTGAGCACTCCGGGCTTATCTCCAGCCTCGCCTTCTCGCCGGACGGTCGCACGCTCGCCTCGGCCAGCATGGATTACTCGGTGCGCCTCTGGGATTTCGCCACGCGCCAGCCGGTGCGCGCCTTGCAAGGCCACGCCAGCGAAGTGTGGGCCGTGACGTTCTCGCCCGATGGCAAAAGCATCGCCAGCGGCGGCAGCGACGGCGCGGTGAAACTCTGGCCCACGCAGCGCGCGACGGAACAAAGCGCGCTCCCCGGCACCTGGCAGCCCGTCGCCTACGCGAAGGACAGCCGCACGCTGCTCGCGCTGAATCCGCAGGGCCAGATTGGTTTCGTCCACGCCCGCACGCACGAACTGGAACAGCAGTGGTCGCTCGGCGGGCGCGACTTTCGCCGCGCGCAGGAAATTTCCGTGAGCGATGACCTCGGCACGCTCGCGCACCCGGCCGAGAGCGGCACCGTGAAAATCTGGAACACCGCCACGCGCGAAGTCACCGATTTGAAAGTCTCGGACAGCTTTGTGGACACCGCCGTGTTGTCGCCGGACGGACGCGCGCTGGTGACCACGAGCCGCGGGCGCAACCTCCGCTGGTGGGACTGGCGCGCGGGCACCAGCATTCCGATCAGCAAGGAAGCGCCAGACGATGCGTCCGTGCGCGAAACCCGCGCGCCCGGCGCGGGCCAGCGGAACGTCCTGCTCCTCGGCGACACCCGCGTTCACTTCGCGCGCGACGGACGCACGCTGGTGGCGCTGCAACGCGGCGGCACGGTGCTGGTCTGGGACGTGGCCACGCAGAAGGTGCGGTTTGATTTCAAACTGGAGGCGCAACTGAACTCCGAATCCGCGCTCTCGGCGGATGGCGCGGTGCTGGCCGTGGGTGGCGCGGATGACTCCATCCAGCTCTACGACACGGCCAGCGGCGAACTGATCGGCGCCTGCCTCGGCCACAAGCAGAACGTCAGTTCCCTCGCCTTCTCGCCCGACGGCCAGACGCTGGCCAGCGCCAGCGACGACAGCACGTTGAAACTTTGGAACGTCGCGACACAGCAGGAACTGCTGACCATCCGCCGTCTCGGCGGCGCGCTGCGCGGGCTGACTTTCTCGCCGGACGGCCAGTGGCTGGTGGGCGGCGGCAGCTTCTCGCAGCAGTCGGGCGGGCTTCGCTTTTATCCCGCGCCGACGCCGGGTTTTTGAGGCGGGGTGTGCGCATTGTTAAGCATTGGTAAAAGTTGGCGGGTTTAAGTGAAGCGAAAGTAAAGTGGTTTGGCGGCAGGCGCGGAATGGGTGTTGATGACGCCATGAAAGCCACCACCTGTTCCCTCCGGGCCACGGCGCTCGCCGTGGCTCTGCTTCTCAGTCACACCGTCCTCGAAGCGCAGATTCCTCCCTCGGCTTCGATGACCATTGTTCCCGCCGGCGCGAACTCCACCCGCGTCGCGCTCCGCGATCCCGGCAATCATCTCTGGATCGTCGAGAGCACCACCAACTTCGCCGCCTGGACCGAACTGGGCGCGTGGAAGGTTCACAACGGCGACTTCCATCGCACGCTGCCCGCTGCGCCGGGCGGAACGACTTTCTACCGCGCGTTCAATGACCCGGCGCGCACCGATGTCCTGAGCACGACCGCGAACGCGCTGCGGCTGCCACCGGTGCCGTTCAATTACTCGCCGCCACTGCCCGCGCACTACCTCACGCCGCAAGTGCGCGGTCAGGACAACACGCCCACGAACAATCCCGTGACGGACTTGGGCGCGACGCTCGGGCGCGTGCTGTTCTATGATAAGCGGCTCTCGACCAACGGCACTGTCTCGTGCGCCTCTTGCCACTCGCCGCAGCACGGCTTCTCCGACCCGCGCCAGTTCAGCGTGGGTTTTAACGGCGGACTCACGGGGCGCAACTCGATGGGGCTGACCGATGCGCGCTACTACGCGCGCGGGCGTTTCTTCTGGGACGAGCGCGCGGCCACGCTGGAGGATCAGGTGCTGCAACCGATTCAGAATTCCGTGGAGATGGGCATGACTTTGTCCGCGCTGGTCACGCGCCTTTCCGCCGAGCCGTTCTATACGAATCTCTTTGCGCTGACGTTTGGCACGACGCAGGTCACGACCAACCGCATCTCCCGCGCGCTCGCGCAGTTCGTGCGCTCGATGGTTTCCACGCAGTCGAAGTACGATCAGGGCGTGCCGGTGAGCTTCACAAACTTCACCGCGCAGGAGCTGCTGGGCCGGCAGATTTTTCTCGGCCAAGTCGGCAACGCGACCTGCGCCGCCTGCCACGGGCCGGACACTTTCAGCGCGCCGAACATCTTCAACAACGGGCTGGAGTTTCCGCTCGTGGATCGCGGCGTGGGCGCAGTCACCGGCCGCGCGCAGGACGAGGGACTGTTCAAGACGCCCTCGCTGCGGAACATCGAACTGACTGCGCCCTTCATGCACGACGGACGTTTCGCGACGCTGGAGGAAGTGGTGGAGTTCTACAACTCAGGCGTGGTCTTGAACCCGAATCTCCCGCCGCCGCTGCGCGCTCCGCCCGTGCCTGGCCAGCCGCCGTCCGCCCGCCGCCTGAACCTGACGAACAACCAGAAGTCCGCGCTCGTCGCCTTCCTCAAGACGATGACAGACACGAATCTCACGGGCGCGGTGCGCTTCTCCGATCCGTTCAACTACGGGGATTGACTGGGGCCGGGACGAACAGCCACGCGAGCCGGAAAGTCTCGCGATGGGCCGCGGGAAAGCCGGCGTGACGTAATGCCGAGATTCCTGCCGGCAGGTTGGGAGGTTTTGCAACCTCCCGTTCCAAGAGGCTTGCCGGGCTGTCCAGATACACAGGCCGTGGAACACGAGACACGAATGCCTCGGAACTTGCCGGCTGGAAAGCCGGCGTTACGTCGCAACGGTTTTCCCCTTGCCTGGACTGACTCCGTGGTTCACAACCGCCGCAAGGATTTAACTTATGAAAATCAAAACTGTCTCACTTGCTGCCCTCGCGTCTCTCGCCGTCATCGTCGGCTGCTCCAAGAACCCGGCGGAGAACGTCCCCGCCGCCGAGGTCAAAACCGCGACCAACGCCAGCGCCATCACGCTCGTGCCCGCCGTCGCCAAGACCTACACCTTCGGGCCGGAAACGTCCGCCGTGGATTTCATCGGCTCCAAAGTCACCGGCAGCCACAAGGGCGGGTTCAAGAAATTCACCGGCGAACTCAATGTGATCGAAGACCGCCTCGTCCCCGCCGGCAACAAGGTCGTCATCGACATCGACTCGCTCTGGTCCGACGCCGACCGCCTCACCGGCCATCTCAAGAGTCCCGACTTTTTTGATGCGGCGAAATTCCCGACCGCCACCTTCGTCACCACGGGCATTGAGAAGGGCGCGACGAACTCGACCGTGACCGGCAACCTCACGCTCCACGGTGTGACCAAACAAATCTCCTTCCCGGCGACCATCCAGTTCACGAACGGCGCGATGAACCTGTCGGCGGAATTCTTCCTCGACCGCTTCGACTTCGACATCAAGTACGCCGGCAAGGCCGACGATCTCATCCGTCCGGAAGTGGTGCTGAAGCTGAAAGTCAGCGCGACGCCGAAGGGGTGACGTGTGGTCGGGCCGCGTGGCGCGCGGCCGCATATTCTTTCCGGCGGCCAGCCCGACGGAAGGGGCCGGTCGCCGTTGGTGAGACACGGTTGGTCGCGCAAAGCATACGCCCTGTCCTTCCGCTCGGCAGGTTGCCCAGCGGCACGGGCGGGTCGACCGTGCCACCCGTTTCTCGGGCGGCGTTCAACCGTTCCGTTCGAGGAAATTCACCATCGCCTTCGCGAACGGCGCGAGGTCGCGGGGCGTGCGGCTGGAAATGAGATTGCCGTCCACCACCACCGGTTCGTCCACCCACACCCCGCCGGCATTTTCCAAATCGTCCTTGATGCCGAGCGAGCCGGTCACGCGTTGGCCGCGTAAGATTTTCGCCGAGATGGGAATCCAGCCGCCGTGGCAAATGAACGCGACGAGCTTGCCTTGCTCGAAGAATTCGCGCGTGAGCGACAGCACCTTGGCGTCGCGGCGCAATTTGTCCGGCATGAAACCGCCGGGGATGAGCAGGCCGCAGAAGTCTTCGCTGCGCGCGTCCTTCAACAGCAAGTCGCTCTTCGCGGGATAGCCGTGCTTGCCGGCGTAAGTTTTAATCTCCAGCGCGGCGAGGCGCATCGCGTAGCCCGCCTCCTGCAAGCGGAGCAGGGGATACCACAGTTCCAAGTCTTCGTAGATGTCGTCCACGAAGGTGAGCAAAGTTTTCGACATGGGGAGAGTTAGGAGGGATTCATCCGAAACGGCAAGGCGGCGTTCGCCGGAGCGCGGGCTTTCCAGCCCGCAGCAACGTGAACTGGTGAGCGGTGTCCGCAAGTTCTTGCGCCCTCGACTTGCGAATGTAGCTGCGGGCTGGAAAGCCCGCGCTCCGTTCCGTTCGTGCATCCATGTCCTGAAAACCGCCGCCCGTTCGGCGTGTTATCGGATGCCTTGCCAAAGGCTCCCGACTTTTGAATCAATACGCGCGAAGAAAAGTAAAACTTATGACCGCTCCAACTCCCGTCTCGAAGAAAATGCTCTGGTCAGGCCGCATCATGAGCACGCTGCCGGTGCTGATGCTGATCTTCAGCGCGGTGATGAAATTCGCCAAGCCGCCCGCCGTCACCGAAGGCATGGCCAAGCTCGGCATCCCGGAAAGCCTCGTGCTCGGCCTGGGCATTCTCGAACTCGCCTGCACGATTCTCTACCTCATCCCGCGCACGGCGGTGCTCGGGGCGATTCTGCTCACGGGCTATCTCGGCGGCGCGATCCTCGCGCACCTGCGTGTGGGCGAGAACTTCATCGGCCCCATTGTGTTTGGCGTGCTGATTTGGGGCGGGCTGTATTTGCGCGACATGCGCGTGCGCGCGTTGATGCCGTGGCGGAGTTGCTGAGGTTCCGTCAGGCGAGAGGGCTCGCGGCGTTCAGGCCGTGTTTTTTCCAAAGCAATTTGCCGCCGGTCTTTGAATCCTGGAAGGATTCGGATAAATCAGCCCAGCGTTGCGTCGCTGAGACACTACGCTGGGTTGGCCCTGGAGCCTGGGACGGTTGGCGAGGGCACAACTATTTTCACAAAGTTGTCCTCCTCCTTTCCGTCCCTTCGTCGTAGTGATGAAAGCGAAACAAACATTGAACCTGAAATCATGAGCACGACGAAAAATCAAACCAGCACCGTGGAAGCGTATCTGTTCTTCGCCGGACGCTGCGACGAGGCCATCGCGTTTTATCAACAGGCGCTGGGCGCGAAAGTGGAGATGCTGATGCGCTTCAGCGAAAGCCCCGATCCGATGCCGCCCGGCATGATTCCGCCCGGCTGGGAAAGCAAAGTGATGCACGCCAGCTTGCGCATCGGCGACACTGTGGTGATGGCGTCCGACGGCTGCGGAGACAAGCCGGGCGAGAAGCCGGGCTTCGACGGCTTCTCGCTCTCGCTGGCGGTGAAAACAGAAGCGGAGGCAGACCGTGCGTTCGCCGCGTTGTCGGAGGGCGGGAACGTTACCATGCCGCTAAACAAGACCTTTTGGTCGCCGCGGTTCGGGATGCTGCAAGACAAGTTCGGCGTGGGCTGGATGGTCAATGTGGTGCTTTGAATCCGTGCGTTGAAGATTGTTTCATCTCAGAAACCCAAAATCATTATGCGCAAAAAACTGCTCGTCGGCCTCTCCATTGTCGCGGTCATCGTCGTCGGGTTTCTCATCGTCGTGGCGATGCAGCCTTCCGACTACCGAGTGTCGCGCAGCGTCACTGTCGCGGCTCCGGCGGCGGCCGTCTTTCCGCAGGTGAACGAAATCAAAAAGTGGGAGCCGTGGTCTCCGTGGATGAAGCTCGATCCGAATGCGACCAGCAAATACGAAGGCCCGGCGGCGGGCGTGGGCGCGGCCATGATCTGGGCGGGCAACAACGAAGTGGGCGAAGGCATGATGACCATCACCGAGAGCAAGGCGAACGAACTCGTGCGATTCCACCTCGACTTCTACAAGCCGATGGCTGGCGCAGGGGACGCGGAGTTCGCGTTCCGCCCCGAGGGCAACGGCACGACCGTGACGTGGACCATGACCGGGAAAAACAACTTCATCGGGAAAGCGTTCTGCCTGATCATGAACATGGACAAGATGATCGGCGGGAACTTTGAGAAGGGGCTGGCGGACCTGAAGGCCATCGCGGAAGCCAAGCCCTGAACTTCACTCACAACCATGCAAACGATTACACCATTCCTCTGGTTCGACACCCAGGCCGAGGAAGCCGCGAAGTTCTACGTCTCCATTTTCAAGAAGTCGAAGCTCGGCAAGATCGCGCGCTACGACGCCGCCAGCGCGCAGGCCACGGGCCGCGCGCCCGGCTCGGTGATGACCGTGGAGTTCACGCTCGACGGGCAGAAATTTGTCGCGCTGAACGGCGGGCCGGTTTTCAAATTCAACGAGTCCATCTCCTTTGTCGTGAACTGCAAAACCCAGGCCGAGGTGAACCGCTACTGGAAGCGGCTCACCGCCGGCGGCAAGGCCGTGCAGTGCGGCTGGCTCCAGGACAAGTTCGGCGTGTCGTGGCAGATCGTGCCGACGATTTTG
>JANOAY010000465.1:0-1688 GCA_031411375.1 Pedosphaera sp.
AAAATGTCCACGGTGAAGCGGCCTTAAGGCCGCGCGCCAGCGAGAGGGCGCCAACGCCTTTCACCGCAGCGGCGCGGCCACATTGAACAGCGCCTGCTCAAACACCCGCACATACGCGCCGCTCGTGCGTTCCCACGAGAAGTCGGCGCGCCTGGCGTTGCTGCGATATTGCGCGAGCAGTTCGGGATTGTCGTAGAGCACCAGCCCCTTGCGGATGGCGCGGGCCAGCGCGCGCGCGGAGTATTCGCCGAATTTGATGCCGTCGGCGCGCTCGTCGTTGTCGGTGAGATCGGTCACGGAATCGTCGAGACCGCCGGTGCGGCGCACGATGGGGATGGTGCCGTAGCGCTGCGAATACATCTGGTTCAGCCCGCACGGCTCGAAGCGCGAGGGCATGAGAAAAAAATCCGCGCCGGCCTCGATGCGGTGTGAAAGCCCTTGATTGAAACCGAGGCGAACGGCGACCTGCTGCGGATGACGCTGCGCCAGATCGCGGTAGGCATTTTCAAACAGCGGATCGCCGCTGCCGAGCAGCACAAACTGCATCTTCGCCGCCAGCATTTCCTGAAGCGCGGCAAGCTGGATGTCCACGCCCTTCTGATCCGCGAGCCGCGTGACGCTGGCGAAGAGCGGGACGCTCGGCTCGATGGGCAAACCCATTTCCAACTGAAGCGCGGCCTTGTTCTGATCTTTGCCGCGCAACTCCTCGATGGAATAGCGGTGGAGCAGATGGCCGTTCTCCAGCGTGTTCCACTCGTCGTAATCCACGCCGTTGAGAATGCCGGTGAGAACGTGCTGGCGGCGGCGCAGCACGCCGTCGAGTCCGCAGCCGTATAGCTCGGTCGTGATCTCGCGCGCGTAACGCGGGCTGACCGTGGTGAGCACGTCGGAGTATTCGAGCGCCGCCTTCAGGCAGTTCAATTGCTTCCACGCCTCCGCGCCCCGGCTGTGAAAATAATCCAACGGCAGATTCGTCAGCCCGTAACTCGGCGCGGCGAAGTTTCCTTGGTAAGCGAGATTGTGAATCGTGAGGCAGGTGCGCGGCGCATTCTGCCAACCGTCGCGCGCGGCCTGATCGCGAATCATCAGCGGCACGAGGCCGACCTGCCAGTCGTGGACGTGGACGAGTTCCGGTTGCCACGGCAGGTAGCGCGCGAGGTTCGCCACCGCCTTGGAGAAGAAAATGTAGCGCGCCGCGTTTTCCTCGTACGGCCACGCGCCTGAGTAGAGACCGTCGCGGTCGTAGAAGTGCGGCTGATCAATGAAGTAGAGCGTGAGGTTGTCCGCCGGTTCCAGCACGCGCACGCTGCCCTGCACCCACTGGTCCCCAAGCGGCAGATCGAGGTGCCAGTCGAACGGGCGGAGGTCCGGAAACTTTTTCTGGATGCCGCGATACAATGGCGTGACGACCCCGACCTGATGTCCCAGCGCCGCGAGCGACTTGGCCAGCGCGCCGACCATGTCGGCGAGGCCGCCGCTTTTTGAAAACGGGTGGAGTTCGCTGCTGGCGAGCAACAGTTTCATGCGTGGGTCACGCCGAAATCTTCTCTGCCTTCAGGTAAGGTTGCAATGCCGCAGGAATGTTCACGCTGCCGTCCTCCTGCTGATGCGTCTCAATCAACGCCACAAACAACCGTGCCAGCGCCGTGCCGCTGCCGTTCAAAATGTGCGGCAGCTTGTTCTCTCCC
>JANOAY010000466.1:0-3984 GCA_031411375.1 Pedosphaera sp.
TGAACGCCGACGCGAACGAAAAATTCCTCGCGCTCGGCGGCTGGTACGACACCGGCGACATCGTGCGCGTGGACGAGGAAGGTTTTGTGTTCATCCAGGGCCGCCTGAAACGCTTCGCGAAAATCAGCGGCGAAATGGTGAGCCTCACCGCCGTCGAGGACGCGCTGGCCGGAGCGTTCCCGCAATATGGACTGCGCTGCCAGATCGCCGTCATCGCGCGCCCCTGCGACGACAAGGGCGAGAAACTCATCGCCGTGAGCAACGAACCAAAGCTGACGCTCGAAGAAATTCGCGCCGCAATTAAAGCGAAGGGCTTGCCCAACATCGCCACGCCCCGCGAAGTAAAATTCATCCACGAGATTCCCAAGCTCGGCACGGGCAAGACGAATCATCGGGAGTTGGAGAAGATTCTCGCCGAGGCAGCATGAAACCAACGCGATTCAGTAAATGGAAATGGATCATGGCCACGACAGCGATTCTGACGGGGATCGGGATCGCATGGTGGCAACTGGTCATGGTATGGCCGATGGGGCATGGGCCAGCGGGGCCAGCGCTTGATCGAAACGCATTCGGCAACGTCTGGAACGCTAAGGAAGTTTTGCTGGTGGGGATCGGCGACAGCGTGACGGCGGGTTTCGGTGCAGAGCCGGGCCGCTCGTACTTTGACCGTCTCGTGCGAAATCCTGCTGACGATGGCCAAGACATTGACGGATTGAATCTCTCCCGGGTCTTTCCGAACTTGCGAGCCACCAACCTCTCCGTCTCCGGCAGCACTTCGCCGCAGCATCTGCGGACGCAAATCCCCAAGCTCGCCCGGCAACCAACGAATGTCCTCGGCGTCATTGTCGTTACGACCGGAGGAAACGACATCATTCACAATTACGGAAAGACACCGCCATCCGAAGGAGCCATGTTTGGAGCCACGTTCGAACAAGCCCGTCCTTGGATCACCAATTTCGAGGCGAGGCTGGAGCAGATGATTCGGGGAATGATCGAGGCGTTCCCCGGCGGTTGCGAAATCTTTCTCGCCAACATCTACGATCCCACCGACGGCGTAGGAGACATCGGCCGGGCGGGGCTTCCGGACTGGCCGGATGGACTGAAGATTCACGTCGAATACAACCGTATCATCGCCGACGCTGCACGCCGTCATCAGCGGGTTCACCTTGTCGATATCTCTACAGCCTTCCTCGGCCACGGCATCCACTGTCGGCAGTTTTGGCGCGAACATTACGACCGCACTGACCCGCACTATTGGTTTCACGACAATCTCGAAGACCCGAACGACCGTGGTTACGACGCACTGCGACGGCTCTTTTTGAACAAGATGGTCGAAGTGCTCTCTCCAACAAAGCGCACGATGTCCGCGGAGAGCAAGTAGCCGTTCATGCTTCCGTCACTTGAAATTCGGATCCACGGTGACGCCTCCCTGCCATTGCTCATCTACCTCCCCGGCCTGCACGGCGACTGGACGCTCGTCTCCAGCTTTCGCGCGGCGGTGGCAGGGCGCGTGCGGTTTGTAGAGTTCACGTATCCGTGCCGCACGGACTGGTCGCTAGAAGATTACGCGCGCGCCGTGGTGGAACAACTGGCCGCACACGGAATCAACAGCGGATGGATTCTCGCCGAGTCCTTCGGCTCGCAGGTGGCGTGGAAGATTCTGGAACTCGCGAACAACCGGTTTGCACCGACGGGCGTAATCTTCGCCGGCGGCTTCGTGCGACATCCGGTGATCTGGGGCGTGCATGGTTTTCACTTCGCACAGCGGCGGATGCCGTGGCCGTGCTTTCAACTGCTGCTCAAAGGCTACGCGCGCTACGCCCGGTTCCGTCACCGCCAGGCCCCTGAAACACTGGCCGCGATTGATGAATTCGTCCGCCGCCGCACGCGCGCGGACAATCTCGCCATCGCCTCGCGCTACCCGCTCATCGCGCGCGCGGACTTCCGCGACACCGCGCGGCGCGCGACGCTGCCCCTTTTCGCGCTCACGGGATTTTTTGATCCCATCGTGGCGTGGCCGCTGGTGCATCCGTGGTTGCGGAAGAATTGTCCCGGCTTCCGCGAACGAAGAATCATCTTCAACGCCGACCACAATGTCCTCGCCACCACGCCGCAAAAATCTGCGGAGCAAGTGCTGCGGTGGATGAAGACGACGACGTCAGCCAGCGGCGTCGAATCCGAAGCAAAGTTTCCAGACCTTGCCCATATCTCTCACCGTCATCTTTGAATCCTGAAAAGATTCGGATATTTCAGCCCAGCGTTGCGCCTCGGAGGCGCTACGCTGGGTAGCGGTGTGATGAGGTTACAACCCTGAAAGGGTTGAATCACGGGGCGCGAGAACGCGGTGTTGATGCAACCCATTCAGGGTTGGGAAATTTTTCGGACGCAGCCCAGGGTAGCCTCGTGGACTCGGCAACCCTGGGCTGGATGATTGAATCCTTTCAGGATTGGAAATCAGCCCGTTGGAATTTGGTCATGACCGGCTCGCGCGCTACTTCACGATCAGATTTTTCTCCCAGCCGAGCGCCTTCGCCGTCTGGAGTGGATACGACCAGTCGGCTTCGTTCGCGCCGCGCAGTTCCACTTTGCATCGCGCGCTCGCCATCGCCACGGCCTGTGGGATGTCGAGGATGCGCAGGACATTCAAATAGTCAGGCCCGCCGTCCTGATGCGACTTGGGGAGGTTCGTGAGCACCAGTTCATCCACCGGCGCGAAGAGCGAGGCGTAAAGCGCGTTCACCGCCATGTCACCGGAGGCTTCGAGGCGCAGCGGCAACCGGCCGAATTCCTGCGACGCTCGAATCGCCTGAATGGCCCGCACGATCTCCGCGACATGCTCGGAATCCGCTGTCTCGCCGTACAACATGCGGCGGCGGCGAAGCTGCACTTCCTTCCGTGCCAGTGCCACTAGGTCCACTTTTTCCACCGGCACACGGGCAATCACTTTGGGATTTGCCATCATCATCGCCAACTCATTTGTATCCAGACGTGAAAAGGAAATGTGCGCGCGAATTTCATTTCCTTCGCGTCTCACCACATGCTGGCCCAGTTTTGGATAACGCACTTCGAGCGCGAAATTTGGGGGCTTCGGTCCTGGCAATGTCGAGAAGACGAGCCGGTCGTTACGACCGTTGAGTGTCAGCCGGTGCTCACCATTCGCGTGGCTGATAATTTTTCCCGGCGTCTCGTTCGCGGGCCACGCCGCAAAGGATTTTGCACGCAGCCCGGTCAGCCAGACGTCGCGCTGCTGATTCCACTCTTCTTTCGTCTTCGGCACCTCGGCGCGTGCCTTCTCCACAAACGTCTCGTGAATCCTCCCGTTCAACGCATCGCCCGGCAGCGTCTCGAACACCTTCAACTGCTGCGGCGAAAACAATTTCACCGCCGCGTTTTCGATCAGCGTCTCCTCGCCTTTGAGATGGCGGTTGAACCAGCGCATCACCGGCACCTGCAACTCCTGCGTGTCCTTGTGGCCGCCGGGCGTGATGACGAGGCCGCACTTCTCGCCCGCGCCGAGCAGGTCATAGACGCGGCGCACCTTGTCGCGCAGCCGCACCACGCCATCGAGGGGGAAGATATTGTCGTCGTCCGTGTTGACGATGAGCAGCGGGCGCGGCGCGGCGAGCGCGGCGAGTTGCGGATAATCCCAGCGATACGTGTTCACGAAAAACATGCAGTCGCAATGGCCCTCGACCGCGCCATCCACGACGTGGTTCTCCAAATCCGTGATGCCCGCGACGGGCGCGGCGGCTTTGATGCGTGCGTCCATCGCGGTGACGAACCAACTGTAAGCGCCGCCGCCGCTACGGCCCGTGATGCCGAAGCGGTTCGTGTCCACCTCGGGCCGCATGCTCAGGTAATCGAGCGCGCGCATCCCGTTCCAGCACTCGACGCCGCCCGGCGTGTAACCGCGCGAATTCCACCACCACATGTTCTGGCGGTAAGTGCCGTGGTGCTCGCCGAGAATCTCCCCCGACTCCAGCG
>JANOAY010000467.1:0-3258 GCA_031411375.1 Pedosphaera sp.
CGCGAGCTCGAAGGCTCGCTCATCCGCCTGCCGCTGGACGCGATGACCATCCGCGCCTTCCTGCTGACAGGCGAACTTCCCACCGCTGACTCACGCTTCGAAGCCGCTGCCAAACAGGTGCACGAGAGCTACCTCAAGTCCGCCAAGCCCGCCGACCCATCGCTTTCGCCTTGGGAAAACCTGCCCGATGCGCTCAAGGTGTCGAACTACCATCAGGCCGCCTATTGGGCCAACATCCTCGCCACCGAAGGTCTCGGCGTGCGCCAGTGCAGTGCGGACAGTGCGGCACCCGACTTCGACATCGGGTCCGCGATCGGTGAAGATGGCATGAAGCGTCTCGCTGAGATGGAGCATGGCCGCTGGAATGTGGAGCGCCTCCTGCGCGGCTGGCACTGGGCGGAGAAGAAAGACGTCGCGAAGAAACTGTCTCCTTATCTCGTGCCATGGACCGCCCTCACGCAGGAGATTCAGGGCTACGATGTCTCAGCCATCAAAGAACTGCCGCATAACCTCCGCGCCGCTGGGTTTGAAGTGTATCCGATGAAGCAGATTGCATGAACAGCCTCTCTCATGAACGCAGCCACCACCCCAACCGACCGGAAATACGCCGTCTTCATCAGCTACCGCCATGCCGACAACAAGGAGCAGGGCCGCCAGTGGGCCTCGTGGCTGCACCACACCCTGGAGACCTACGAAGTCCCGCCCGATCTTGTGGGCCGCACCAACCTGCGCGGCGATCCCGTCCCCGCCTCCCTCTACCCCGTCTTCCGCGATGAAGAGGAACTGCCCGCTGATGCCGACCTCTCCGCTAACATCCAGCGCGCGCTGAGGCACTCCGCCCTCCTCGTCGTCCTCTGCTCCCCGGCGTGGACTCGCACCACGACGATCGGCGTAACAGGCCGACAGGCTACTTTACCTCACGGGGGATTCTAAATGGTGGACTCGGACGGTAACGCGCGCGCCAATCTGTAACGAACCGCACATCCTCCATTCCTATGCCTCACGAAACTGCTAACTACGATCTCTTCATCTCCTACTCCCGTCGCGACAACGAGAACGGCCAGGTCGCCGCGCTTAAGGCGCAGATCGAGGATTCCTTCCGCGCGTTTGCGGGGCGCGACTTGCGCATCTTCTTCGACACCGGAGAAATCCAGGGCATGGACGACTGGCGGCACAAGATCCAGCGCAGCCTGCGCGACTCCCAGTTGTTTCTTGCCGTCCTCTCCCCGCCCTATTTGAACAGCCCTTACTGCCGCTGGGAATGGGAGGACTATGTGCGCTATGAAGCCATGCGCCAGTGCCTCGGCGAAGGGGTCGCGCCGGTCTTCTTCGTCACCCTGCCGGATGCCGCCGCCTTGAAGAATGATCAGGCCATCGCGCGCTGGGTGGATGAAATCCGGCACCGCCAGACCTTCGACCTGTGCCCGTGGCACTCCCTGGGTGAGCAGGCGCTCCAGGAGACTGAGGTCAAAAAAACCCTGGAGCAGCTTCACACCTCCGTGCGCGAGCGGCTCGACCGTGCCGGGCGCGCACAGCGTTCGCCGAACAACCTGCTCAAGCACAACCCCGCCTTCGTGGGCCGGGTGCGCGAACTCACCGAGCTGCGGAATGCGCTCACAAAAAACAAGCTCGGCGTCGTCGGCGCACGCCGGGCGGCCAGCCGCGCGGCGGTGCAGGGACTCGGCGGCATGGGCAAGACCGAGCTGGCCCTCGCGTATGCGCACGCCTTCGCGTGGGACTACCCCGGCGGGCGCTGGCAGGTGGCCTGCGAGCACACCGGCGACCTCCGGCTCGCCCTCACGCGCTTGGCGGGGCCGATGCACTTTGAGTTCACCGAGGACGAAAAGAAGGACCTGGCCATGCAGTTCGACCGCGTGCTGCGTGAGCTGGCCAAGCGCGAGCGCAGCCTGTTGATCCTCGACAACGTCAGCGACCCCGCCTTGCTCGAACCGGAACACCTCGACCGCCTGCCGCGCGACGGGCATCTGGATCTCATCGCCACCACCCGGCTCGCGCCTGCCCAGATCCCCGGCTCCGCGCAGGATCAGAGCTTCGTCGCCGTGGATGAACTGCCGGAGGAGGACGCGCTGGCCCTCATGCGCAGCCATCAGCCGGAAGGTCGTTTCTCCAGCGAGGCTGAGGACGAGGAAGCGCGCCAGATCGTGCGGCTCCTCCGGGGCTTCACCCTCGCCGTGGAGACCGCCGCCATCTACCTCGGCCGTCATCCGGCTGCGGATGCCTGCCGCAGCTTCCGCGAGCGCCTTTCCCCGGATCTACTCCGCGAGAGCGAGGAGGCTGCCACCGATGCCAGCGTGGCCGTGCGCCACCGCGTGCGCTCGCTGGAGGAGACCCTGGCCTTCACGCTGGCAACGCTCACGCCCGAGGCCCTGCGCCTGCTGCAGATCGCCTCCCTGCTGCCCGCTGATCAAGTGGCGGTTCCGTGGCTTCTGGCATTGGGAGTGGCACACTTCCCGGCGTTCAAGGACGCCGCTGGCGCTGCTTCGGAAGTGTTTCGCACACCGATGGCGCACCTGCTCGGCCTGCGGCTGTTTCAAGCCAATGATGTGATGGATGCGGATGCCAGACCGCTCGTTGTCCGAATGCACCGGCTGGTGCAGGAGTTGATCCGTAGCAGGCAGTCACCTGATGAAGTATCCGCTCAGGAGCAGGCCTTGGGCGCACTGGTGGAGGAACACGACGCCGCGCTGAAGCAGACCACGCGCTGGGAGGACGCCCGCTGGGAACTCGAACCGCTCACCGCGCTCGCCGATGTTTGGGTTGAAACGAATCGAGCCGAAGCGGCGTCGCTGTTGAACCAAGTGGCACTCCATTGGTATGGCATCGCCGAGTGGTCGCGGGCCGAGCCGCTGATGCGCCGAGCCGTGGGCATTGTTGAAGCCAGCTACGGGCCGGACCATCCCAAAGTCGCCATCCACCTCAACAACCTCGCGGACTTGCTCCAGGACACGAACCGGCTGGCGGAGGCCGAGCTTCTGCTGCGCCGCGCCTTGGGCATCCATGCGAACAGCTTCGGCAACGAGCATCCCAACGTCGCAACCAGCCTCAACAACCTCGCGCAGTTGCTCAAGGCCACCGACCGGCTGGCGGAGGCCGAACCGCTGCTGCGCCGAGCGTTGGACATCTTTGAGAACAAAGGCGGCAACCCCCTGCCGAACTATTCTAAATCTCTCAACAACCTCGCGCAGTTGCTCCAGGATACCAACCGGCTGGCGGAGGCCGAGCCGCTCTATCGCCGCG
>JANOAY010000468.1:0-1688 GCA_031411375.1 Pedosphaera sp.
GCGCGCAGATAGTCGAGCGAGCGTTTTGCTTCCTCGCGGTCGGGGTTGCGCCCCAGGACGCGGAGGAAAAGTTCCTTCACCTTCGCTTCGTCCGGCAGTGATTCGATCTTCCCGAGAGCGTTGGTGCCGCTGGATTTGGCCAGGCCATCCAACGTCTGGCTGTTGGACAGGAACAGTGCCTGGCGCGGCGAGGACACATTCTCCGTCGGGAAAACATCTGGGAACGCTTCCGCAAAAACTTTCTGCGCCGTCGCCAGTCCGGTGGGCGAGCCGTCCGCGCCCGCCTCGTGTCCGGTGGCGATGAGCGCGGAGCGGGCGAAGACCTCGGCCGTGAGCGGCTTGTCCAGCGCGCAGGCGAACGAGTCTGCGGGCGGGCGGGTCTTGCCGGCGGGACGTGAGTCGAGCTGATACGCTCGCGTGGCGGTGAGGTTGCGGACCAAGCGCTTCACGTCATAGCCGCTCCTCGCAAAATCTTCCGCCAGCCAGTCGAGCAACTCGGGATGGCTCGGCGGGCGCGACGAATCCATCCGGTCCACCGGATGCACCAGGCCGCGTCCGAGCAACAGCGCCCAGACGCGATTCACGAACGCGCGGGCGAGCAGGGGATTGTCCGCGCCGGTCATCCACTCCGCGAGTTGTTCGCGCCGGGAGAACTTCGGCACCGGCACCTGCTTCAAGTTCTTGGCGTCGCCCAGCGCGATGGCATTCACGTATTTCTCCGCCGCGTCGTTTTCTTTCTCGCCGTCTTTGGGCCGCGCTTCGGCCACAAGTTTGTCGTCGAGGAAAACTTCCAGCGCGTCGTAGCTGCCGCCTTTCAAGTTGGTGAACTTGATGAAACCGCCGACCGCCGACTCGGCCACGCCCGGCCCCGCGCCCGTGTCCACCGCCTTGCTGCGATTAAACGCCGCGACCATTCCCCAGTAATGCGACTGCTTGATCTCCGGCGCGAGCGGATGGTCGTGGCACTGCGCGCACTTGGTTTGCAGGCCGAGCAACGCGCTGCCGGTGATCTCGGCCATCTGCTGCGCGTTGTCCTTGCGCGCGTGGAGGAACTGAATCGCGCCGCGCCGTTCGTCGGCATTCGGACGGGCGAGAATGATTTCGCGCGCGACCAGATTCCACGCGCGGTTCGTGCGGAAACTCCATTCCAAATAATCCTGCCAGCGGTCGTTCAGTTCCAGCTTGCCGCCGCGCTTGCGCCGTTCCCGGGCCGACTCGAACGCGCCGCGCTCCATGAACACCACATCGAACACCTCGCGCATCCGCACGGCGTAGTCGGGGCTGTCGAGCAACTGGTTCACGAGCGCGCCCCGCTTGTCGCGGCGCTTGTCCGCGAGAAAACTGTCCAGTTCCTCCGGCGTGGGAATGCGCCCGGCCACATCGAGATACACGCGGCGCGCGAAGGTGCGATCATCGCACGCGGCGCTCGGCTTCACTTTCAATTCGCGCCAGCGCTTCTCGATCAGCGAGTCAATGGACTGCGGCACCGTCTGGCCTTTCGGCGGCTGCCAGGTGGCTTTGCGAAAGAGCGGCGAGACTTTCGCGCCGCTCGCGCCGGCCACGCTCTCATTCGTCACCGCGCGCGCGACTGCGGGCGAGAGCTTCTCAATCCAGCGTTTGATGAGCGCGGTTTCCTCGAAGGTCAGCGCGCGGCCTTTCGGCGGCATGTGCGGATCGGCGTCGGGCAG
>JANOAY010000469.1:0-1682 GCA_031411375.1 Pedosphaera sp.
GCCGAGACGCTACGCTGGGTCGGCGATGCGATGGCGGAACAACCCTGTCAGGGTTGAATCATGGACGCGGGGTTGATGCAACCTTGCAGGGTGGGGAAATGTTTGGGTACATGAACCCAAGGTAGCGCCCCGGCGGCGCAACCCTAGGCTGGATGATACAATCCTTTCAGGATTGGAAGCGGGCGCGATCAGAATGTGGACGACGGTAAACTCTAAAAATCACGTTCCAAAATTTTCTGCCAGTCCCACACTTGCACCTCGCCGCGTGCGCAGGCGGCGGCGAGCCAGCGCCCGTCGGACGAGAAGTCGAGTTTGTAAACCAGTCGCTGCGACGGTGCTTCGAGCGTGAAGGCCACTTCCCGGCGGGCGAGATCAATCACGGCAATGCGCGCGCCACCGGCCACGACCGCGAGCCATTTTGAAACTCCATTCTCCAGCGGTGAAAATTTCGCGGCCCCGGCGGGCGGATGATTCCCTTCGAGCGCAGGCAACGGCACGCGCTCCCATGTCACGGTGTCCCATAACGGCGCGGTGGTGCCGTTTCCGGCGAGCCAGCGACCATCGGGGCTCCACGCGAGCGCGTGACGCGCTGGCAGTTCGAGGCGGCGCAACATTTTGCCGCTCGCAACCTCCAAGATGACAAGGCCGGGATCGTAGCGGAAGGCGATAGCGATTTGCGCCGCGTCCGGCGAGAGCGCGACCATGCCGGAGCCGGTGTTGCCGGCGGACACGAACTTCGCCCGCGCGCCTTCGCTCGCACCGACGGGCCACATGGCGACACGCTGCCCGGCGTTGTCGGAAGCCGCGAGCCACGCGCCGTCACCGCTCAACGTGAGACCGTCCCAACCCCAACGGCTCGGCGGCAGCAGTCGCGACGCCTGCGCCGGTGACGCCAGTTCGTAACGCCGCACGCCGTCCATGCCGCCGACGATCAGCCCGCCGCCGCTGGTGCTCTCCATCTGGATCGAATGCGGGCGGCTGAACGGGAACTCGGCGAGGATGCGTCCATCCGGAACCGAACATTGAAAAGCCTGGTTCGCGCCGAGACAGGCCAGCGTGCGCCCGTCGGCAAAGAAGGAAATCATCTGCGGCACTTCCGGCGCAGGTTCGGGGCGGAAGGTGTGCAGCACGGGCGAGCGTTCGAAATGAATTTGCGCGAGCCGCCCCGCGCCGTAGCCGACGCCGAGACGTGCGCCGTCGCGGGCGAAGCTCGGCGTGGCGGCGTCGAAGTTCAGTTTCGCGAGTTCATCGCCCACGGTGCCGTCCCACACGCGCAAGGTGCCGTCCTCGCTGGTCGAGGCGAGCGCGCGTCCGTCGGCGAAAAATTCCAGCCCGCGAATCATTTCCGTGTGGCCGCGCAGTTCAAGCGGGGAAGACACGCGACCATCGCCGCGCCACACAGTCACGCGCCCCGCGAGATCGCCGCCCGCGATCCGTTCCGCACCGTCCGTGAGCGCGAGAGCGCAGAGCGATTGCGGGAAACGTCCGGCGAACACGCGTTGAATTTTTCCGTCCGGCCACGCGCGCAGTTCGACGGCGGCCTCATTCGCACGGGCCACGGCGAAAAACTTTCCTGACGGATCGAAGGCCAAGGCTTCGGAGCCGATCTTCGTGCCGTCGGCGTTGCGCCAGCGGGCAAGTTCCGCGCCGTCGGGCAGCGCGGTGGCGATGATGGATTCGCC
>JANOAY010000470.1:0-26426 GCA_031411375.1 Pedosphaera sp.
GCGCCGCCACTTTATCCGATGCCCACGCCCTGATTCGGGCCTGCCTCACTCCATTCATCGGATTTTCAGAACCTTCGTTCTCTTTGCGGCGATCGCTACTGCCGTTCTCGCCCTTGAACCCCTCCGCCTTGCCGCCGCCGACTGGCCCCAGTGGCGCGGCCCAACTCGCGACGGTCAAATCGCTGGCCCCGCCTGGCCGGACAAGCTCGACACGAACCATCTCCAGCAAGTCTGGCGGGTGGAACTGGGGCCGAGCTACTCCGGTCCGATTGTCTCTGCCGACCGCGTTTTCACGACCGAATCGAAGGACAAGAAGTTCGAGGTTGTCACCGCCTTCGATCGCAAGACTGGTAAGGAACTCTGGCGCGCGCAGTGGGAAGGCGCGATGACCGTGCCCTTCTTCGCCAAGGCGAACGGCGACTGGATTCGTGCGACACCCGCTTGCGACGGCGAAAGCCTCTTCGTCGCCGGTATGCGCGACGTGCTTGTGTGCCTCGACGCACAGAGCGGCAAGGAACGCTGGCGGTACGATTTCGTGCAGAAGCTGGAGGCCCCCGCGCCTGACTTCGGTTTTGTCTGCTCGCCGCTCGTCGATGGCGAGTTCGTTTACGTGCAGGCGGGCGCGAGCTTTGTGAAGCTCGACAAGCGCACCGGTGAACTGGTCTGGCGCACGCTTGCGGACAAGGGCGGCATGTGGGGCAGCGTCTTCTCCTCGCCGATGTTCGCGGAACTTGCCGGCCGGCGGCAGCTCGTCGTGCAGACACGCGAGAAGCTCGCGGGCGTGGACCCGTTGGATGGCAAGGTGCTGTGGGAGCAACCCGTCGAAGCCTTTCGCGGCATGAACATCCTCACGCCGGTTGCCTCCCAGGACACGCTCCTTTCCAGCACCTACGGGGGCAAGACCATCGGTTTCAAAGTCGCTCAGACCGCCGGCAAGTTCACTGTCACCGAATCTTGGAAGCACAAAGCGCAAGGCTACATGAGTACGCCGGTCGTCATCGGCGGCGTGGCTTACCATCATCTCAAGAGCCAGCGCGTGATGGCCATCGAAGTCGAGACGGGACGCGAGCTGTGGACCAGTGATCAATCCTTCGGCAAGTATTGGAGCCTCGTCGCGCAGGGCGACCGCATTCTCGCGCTCGATCAACGCGGGCAATTGTTCCTTCTCCGCGCGAACAAGGAAAAATACGAACAACTCGACAAGCGCAAGCTCACCGACGCTGAGACGTGGGCGCATCTAGCTATCGCTGGCAGTGACCTCTTTGTCCGAGAGTTGAATGCGCTCACAGCTTTTCGCTGGTCGCGGGTTGAGGCCTCGAGCGGCGCTGCCGACCGTCAGTGAACCTCCATTCTTCATCCAGCCCGCGCCAGTTGGTGCTCGTGCTCGGCGACCAGTTGGATGGGAAGTCCGCGGCGTTCGACGGCTTCGACCCGAAGCTCGATGCCGTCTGGATGGCTGAAGCGGCGGAAGAATCAACCCACGTCTGGTCGCACCAAGCGCGCATCGGGCTGTTCCTCGCAGCCATGCGCCACTTCCGGGATGGTTTGCGTGCGCGTGGTGTCACTGTTCATTACCGGGCGCTGGAGGACACGCCGAGCACGGGCACGCTCTCCGAAGAACTGCACGCGACGGCCAGCCGTTTGACCCCGCAAAAGCTCATCGTCGTCCAACCCGGCGAATGGCGGGTGGAGCAAAGCTTGCAGACCGCCGCCCGTGAGCTTGGATTGGAATTAGAGATTCGCCCCGACCGCCATTTCTTTTCCTCGCGCGAGGAGTTCGCCGCCCATGCGAAAGGGCGCAAACAACTCCGCATGGAATTCTTCTACCGGGAGATGCGCCGGAAGCACGAGGTGCTGATGGACGGCGACCAGCCGGTGGGCGGAACGTGGAACTTCGACGCGGACAATCGCGAGAGTTTCGGCAAGGGCGGTCCGGGCGACGTTCCGCAGCCCAAACATTTTCGACCCGACGAAGTCACGCGCGAAGTTCTGGAACTCGTGGCCCAACGCTTCGCCAAGCATCCCGGCAGCCTGGCGCATTTCGATTGGCCGGTGACGCCGGGGCAGGCGCAAGCGGCGCTGCATGATTTCATCGAGCATCGCCTGCCGAACTTCGGGAAGTATGAGGATGCCATGTGGAGTTCGGGTGGCGGTTTGTTCGCGCAGCCGTATCTGTTTCACTCGCGCTTGAGCGCAGCCATGAATTTGAAGTTGCTCGATCCGCGCGAAGTCATCGCCGCCGCAGAGGAGGCCTATCGGAATGGCCGCGCGCCGCTGGCCAGCGTCGAGGGCTTCATCCGGCAGATTCTGGGCTGGCGCGAATTCGTGCGCGGCATCTACTGGCACTTCATGCCGGGCTACCGGGAGTTGAACGCCCTCAACGCGCGCGAATCGCTGCCGGATTTTTATTGGACGGGCAAGACCGACATGAACTGTCTGCGCGAAGCCATCGGCCAGACGCTCGAATTCGGTTACGCGCATCACATCCAGCGGCTCATGGTCACGGGACTTTTCTCGCTGCTGCTCGGGGTCAAACCGCAAGCGGTTCACGAGTGGTATCTCGCCATGTATGTGGACGCGGTCGAGTGGGTGGAATTGCCGAATACGCTCGGCATGTCGCAGCACGGCGATGGCGGCTTGATGGCCAGCAAGCCTTACGTCGCTTCCGGAAAATACATCGAGCGCATGAGCAACTACTGCGCGGGCTGCCGCTTCGACCCTGCGAAATCCACGGGCGACGATGCCTGCCCCTTCACGACGCTTTACTGGGACTTCCTGCTCCGGCACGAAAAATTCCTCGCCAAGAATCAGCGCATGACGATGCAGTTGAAAAACCTGGCCCGTCTCGACCTGCCGAAGCGGAAAGCCATCCAGCAGCAAGCGACACAATTGCGCGCCGCCAACTGCCACCCCACAGCGGCGGTTAGAAACCCATGACGCCGCCACAATCCAAGCTCGCGCGCCGCCGCCTGTGGCTCGGCATCACGAACGTCGGCGGCTGGGTGCTGCTGGCTGCCGTCGGGCTGTTTTGGTTGTCGTGCTACGACACCCGTGGCTTCGACATTCCACAACTCGTTCTGGTCTTTGTCGGCGCCGTGGCAGTGCAGGCAGTGTTCGACTTCATCGGCGGCGCGTTGCTGATGCCCGAACCCCGCCCCATGCCGAGGGACTACCTCAGGCGCTGGTCGCGCGGAACTCTTGCTCACACCCTGGTTCTGATTGGCGTAGGGCTTTTGAGCTACGCCAGTTCTCGGCTGACCGGCGGCTTCGGTCCGGCCATTCTGGTTGCAACCGTGGGGCTGGCCCTCGGCCGACGACATTTCCTCCGCGCGGTCGCCGGTGTTTCAACCAAAGAGATTTTGCTTCCCTCCGGAAAACTTCTGGCCGCAGACACAACCGACCCGGCGTTCACGGGCGGCATCGTGGGGATGGGACGTCGCGCCAAGAGCTTGGTGCCGGCAAGCTGGCTGAACACTTTGCCCCGGCATGAACTCGCCGTGGAATCAAACCGGCGTCGGTGGCAGATGGACAGTGGCCTGCCCCGTCGCTCCTTCATTCTGATCCTGGGTTGGAATCTCGCCGGCGGTTTCGCCGGCTCGCTCGCCTTCAAGCTGGCCGAGCGCAGACCGGCGGAAGCATTGCTCGGCTACGGCTGCTGGATGACGCTCTGGGCATTTGTCGGTCTGCTGGTGTTGCCGGTGTTGAGTCGCAAAGCGGTCTTCGCCGCCGACCGCGCCGCGGCCAGTTCGGGTTGCGACCCCGCTCCTTGGATTACTCGCTTTCCCTGCTTGGTAGGCGAGAACGGCAGTTCCAGCTCCGCCGTCCAGAATATCTTTTATCCGATACCATCGGCTGCGTTGCGACTGCGGCGGTTGCAGGAACCGCAGTCGGGATTTGTTCCCGGCCATCTCGCGCGTAGCAACCTCTACTATTCTTGGGCCACGTTCACGTTGTTGGGACGCGCCGTGCATTGCAACGTCGGCCGCCCGTCGCTCTGGGTTTTTCCGCCTTCCGCATGAGTGATGGCGCGCCAGCTTCCGACCGAGCCGGAGAAAAATCACTGCTCCACCGGCGGACGCGGTCGACGTGGAGGCTGACCACCGGGCGTGCCGCCTCCGTCGCGTGGCACCGGACGAAGTTCTTCCGCCGTCAATCGTCCGTCGCCATTGCGGTCGAGCTTCTTCAGCAGCGCGGCAGCATTCGCCAACTCCCATTCGTCAATGGTGCCGTCGCCGTTCGCGTCGAGCGCGCTCATCACCGGCGGCATGGGGAGGCGCTGGCCCGGTCCCTGACCCGGCGGATTGTTCTGCCGCCGCCCCTCGCGCGGCGGGCCGGTCACGACGAGCAGCCAGCCGCCGTCCTTCAACTTCACCGCGCCCGGATCCGCGCCCACCACTGAGGGGAAATCTTCATCGACGATCCATGCCACGCCGTTGGTGCTCGTGGCCGTCCACACGCCGCCTGGACCACCCGTGCCGAAGAAGCGCATCGCCTTGCCGTCGGACTGCGCGTTGCCGAGCCAGCGGAGCGCGCTGTCGAGTTGCACGTCGGGTTGGCGCGTGAAGTTCAATCCATCTTTGCTGGTGGCGTGATAGCCAATGCCGCCGCGCGGTTGCTCGGCAGGATCGCGCCGCGCCACGCGGGGATTGTTGCCCGCGCCATTGTCCGGCGCGAAGAGATGAAACACGCCGCCATGCAACGCCGCCGCGCAATCAATCACCGGCCGCCCCTCGACCCCGAAACGCACGCCCGGCTCAAACACGAAGTCGAGGCAGTTGCTCGACACGGCGGAATAAATCGCCGGACGATCCTCGTTGAACTGCCGGCCCTTGAGCGACGTGAAGTAGAGCCGCACGCGGCCATCGGGCAACGGCACCAGCGTCGGGTCGAAGGGAAAGCGCATTCCCTCCGGCAATCCTTCGAGACGGATCACCTCGGCGTCCGTCCAACTGCGCCCTTCGTCCGACGAGAAATGCACGGCCACCTTGTCGAAGTCCGCGTCGTTGTCGGCGGGGAAGTGTTGATGCGCGGCGGCGAGCCGTCCGTCCTTCAGCCGCGCGACCGTAGGCACGCCCGCGCGCGGGAAGGTGGCGAGCTTCTCCACCTGGCCGTCCACACCGGCGCGATACACGAGCACGTCATTGTCCCACGGGCCGGGGCGCTGGCGGTTCGGCTGGCCTTGCGGGTTGAACGGCGGCGGCTCGTTCTGCGCGCGGAGGGACTGGCCGCATAGGACACAGAGAACACAAAGAGACACGGCGAGGGCGAGGCGTTGACTCGCCCGCAGAGTGGGTTGATGGCTCATGGTGCGGCGAGGCTAGAGCAAGCCCGCTTCTGGCGCAGCGGGGAAATGAGTCCATTTTTTCTACCGCGCTCCAACTGGCCCAGAGAGCCGGATAAAAGTTTCAACACTCTTTGCCCATTTGCCCCGCACGGCGTGCCGTCTCCTCGTGCGACACATTCTCGACGTGCGTGGCGATGTTCCAAATGTGGCCGAACGGATCGGTGATGGTGCCGGAGCGGTCGCCGTAAAATTGATTCGCCACCGCGCGCGTCACCGTCGCGCCGAGCGCAACGGCCTTCGCCACCACGGCGTCCACGTCGGTGACGTAGAGGTGCAGAGTCACGGGCGAACCGCCGTACTTCGCCGGGCCGTGGGCGCCCATCTGCGGAAATTCATCGGCCATCATCACCACTGAATCACCCAGTTGAATTTCCGCGTGGCCGATAACGCCGCCGGGCATTTCGAGACGCATCCGCTCCTTCGCGCCAAAGGCTTCTTTGTAGAACTCCAGCGCCCGGGCTGCGCCGGGGATTATCAGATAAGGGGCGATGACCGGATAGCCGTCGGGAATAGGTTTCACATGGGTGCTCATGGCGGAAGGCTGGAGCGGAAGGCAGCGGAGGGGAAGAAAAGTTTCAACGTGCCCCCGGGGGCACGCTGCCACCTCACCGCTGTTGCGCCGCGCAGCGGGATCGGCTCTTATCGCGGTCACACCATGAAAACTTCTGACACCATCAGGTTCGCCGTCCTCCTTGCACTCGGATCGTTGCTCGCGCTCACGCCGCTGCGCGCGGCAGACAACGAGCCGCCCGCCGGTTTCACCGCGCTGTTCAACGGCAAGGATTTCACGAACTGGAAAGTTCCCGTGGGCGACAACGGCCATTGGAAGATTCTCGATGGCGTGATCGATTACGACGCGGCCAGCGAAGCCGCCGAAAAAGACCTCTGGAGCGTGCAGGAGTTCAAAGATTTTGTGCTGCACGTCGATTGGCGCATCAAGGAAACGCCCTACACCAATCCGAACGTTCCTTACATCCTGCCCGACGGCACGCACGCGAAAGACGTGAAGGGCAAGGAGATGAAACTCGCGCTGCCCGACTCGGACTCCGGGATTTTCATCCGCGGCTCGGGCACGCATCAACTCAACATCTGGTGCTGGCCCATCGGCTCCGGCGAGATGTATGGCGTGCGCATGGATCAAAAGCGGTCGCCCGAGGTGCGCGCCTCTGTCACCCCGCGCACCCAGGCCGACAAGCCGGTGGGCGAATGGAACCGTTTCGAGATTACCGTGCGCGGCCAGTCGGTGACGGTCGTGCTGAACGGCAAGACAGTGATTGATCGCGCGCAACTCGCAGACCTGCCTGCGCGCGGAAAGCTCGCACTGCAACATCACGGCGCGAAGCGCAATGGCCAGTGGTCCAGTCCGCCGGCCCTCCTGCAGTTCAAAAACATTTTCGTGAAGGAGCTGCCGTGAACGCGAATTCTGAAATGATGAGCCGCGACCCGCGCGTCAGACTCCCTCTCCTCCACGGAGTGGAGGAGAGGGCCGGGGAGAGGAGGGGCTTCATAAAATCTATCGTCGAATCCGGCTCGGTGGCCCCTCTCCCCAGCCTTCTCCCCGCGCCTCGCTGCGGGGAGAGGGAATCGGATCAGGTGCGGGCGTCGAGTGTTCCTCGCGACTCAATCACCCGCCGCGCCTTCCTGAAATCCTCCGCCATCGTCGCGGGCGCGGCCCCGTTCATCGCGCGGCGCAGTTTCGCGCAGGTCTCGCCGGGCGAGACGCTGCGCGTGGGACTCATCGGCTGCGGCGGGCGCGGCACGGGCGCGGCGGCGCAGGCGTTGACGGGCGACGTGAACGTGAAGCTCGTGGCGATGGGCGATGCATTCCCAGACCGCTTAGAAAGCAGCCTCGACATTTTGCGGAAGCAGAAGGACATCACGGAAAAAATCGAAGTGCCCGAGTCGCGGCGCTTCGTCGGCTTCGATGCCTACGAGAAAGTTATTGCCGCCAGCGACGTCGTGCTGCTGGCCACGCCGCCGCACTTTCGCCCCATGCACTTGAAGGCCGCGATTGACGCGGGCAAACACGTCTTCGCCGAGAAGCCCGTGGCCGTGGACGCGCCGGGCGTGCGCTCGGTGCTGGCGTCGTGCGCGGAGGCGAAGCGCAAAAATCTCTCCGTCGTCTCGGGACTCGTGCTGCGCTACGACCTTGGCTATCGCGAAACGGTGCGGCGCATTCACGCGGGCGAAATCGGCGAGGTGCGTGCGCTGCAGGCGAATGATTTTCGCGGGCCCATCTGGGTCAAGCCGCGCCAGCCCGGCTGGACGGACATGCAGTGGCACATGCACAACTGGTATTACTTCACCTGGCTCTCCGGCGACTTCAACGTCGAGCAGCACGTCCACATGCTCGACGTCTGCGCGTGGATCATGCGCGACGAATATCCCGTGAGCGCGATGGGTCTTGGCGGGCGGCAGGTCCGCACCGCGCCCGAGTTCGGCAACATCTTTGATCATCACTCGGTCATCTACGAATACGCCAGCGGCGTGAAGCTGCACGCGTATTGCCGTCAGCAAAGCGGCGGGGTGAACGACATTTCCGTCCACGCCACCGGCACAAAGGGTGCGGCGGCCTTCGGCACGCGCAGTTTGGAAATGAACACCGGCGGCAGCAAATGGCGCTACGACGGCGACAAGAAAGACCATTACCAGATCGAGCATGACGAACTGTTCGCCAGCATCCGCAGCGGCAAGCTGATCAACAACGGCGACTACATGGCCCGGAGCACGCTCATGGCCATCATGGGCCGCATGGCGACTTACACCGGGCAGAAAGTCACCTGGGAGCAGGCCATGAATTCCAAAGAGAATCTCTCGCCCGACCGTTACGACTGGGACGCCACACCGCCGAAATCCGAAGTGGCCGAGCCGGGCGTGACGAAGTTTTTGTAGAGCCTGTAAGAAACCTGTGCGGGAAGCACAGGCCACCGGCCGGTGTCGCCGGGCTGCCAGCCCGGTGGAAGGGGCTGCGCTCGCCATGCAAACTATCATTTGTCCAAGGATACCCGCTCTCACTCCGCTGGGCAGCTTGCTCAACGGAACGGTCTGGCGCCCGTACCACGCCGGCTCGGCGCTATTGAACAGGAAGGCGTGCGCCTCAGGCCAAGGAGGCGAAGAACGCCAAGAAAACTTCACGCCTTTTGCGTCCTTGGCGTGAGGCGCATTTTTTTCGCTCTCGAAAGCGGTGTCGCCGCTCCGCTCTGCCACCGCAGTCCAAATGGCCGCCGATTCTGGAATCGCCTTTCCTTCCTCCGTCGCTACGCTTTGCCCATGTCGCACCTGATCACGCGCGCCATGTGCTGTCTTCTTTTCACCATCGCCGGCGGTGTGTCCGCCGCACCGGGTGAATTGAATGCCGGCCATCGCTTCACTCCCGTCACGCCCGCGCAGCCGGGCCGCACCGGCTTCACGCTGCTGCCCGCCGCGCAAACCGGCATTCATTTCACCAACACGCTCACCCTCGACACCGCCGCGAAGAATCACAACCTCATGCAGAGCGCGGGCGTCGCGGCGGGTGACTTCGATGGCGACGGCCTGTGCGATTTGTATTTCTGCACCGTCGAGGGCCGCAACGCGCTCTATCGCAACCTCGGCAATTTCCGCTTCACCGACGTGACCGCCGCCGCCGGCGCGGCGACCACGAATCTCTTTTCCACCGGCGCCATTTTCGCCGACGTGAATGGCGATGGCGCGCTCGATCTCCTCGTCTCCGCGAACAACGGCGGGCCGACGCTCCTGATGAATGATGGTCGCGGACACTTCACGAACGCCACCGCCGGCTCGGGCATTTCCACGCGCCCCCTCGGCGGCACCTCGCTCGCGCTCGCCGATCTTGATGGCAACGGCACGATCGATCTCTTCGTCGCGAATTATGGCGAGACCACCCTCCTCCGCAGCGGCGGCAACCTCAGCGTCCGCACCGTCAACGGCCAGCCTATCGTCAGCGGACGCGATGCGCGCCGGTGGAAAATCATCAACGGACGCATCATCGAGTTCGGCGAGCCAAGCGCGGTTTATCTCAATGATGGCCAAGGAAAATTCACTCCGCTCTCGTGGACCGGCGGCGCGTTTCTCGACGAGGACGGCCAGCCGCTCAAGCAGGCGCCGATGGACCTCAGCCTTTCCGTCTTGATGCGCGACATGAACGGCGACGGCACTCCCGACATTTACGTGTGCAATGATTTCCAAGTCCCCGACCGCTTCTGGATCAACGACGGCCAGGGAAAATTCCGCGCCGCGCCCCGGCTCGCGCTGCGGCAGACGTGCAACTTCTCGATGGGCGTGGACTTCGCCGACCTCGACCGCGACGGGCGCGACGACTTCATCGTGGTGGACATGTTGAGCCAGCAGCACGCGCTGCGCATGACGCAGATGACCGAGACGAACATGACGCCCGCGCGCCCCGGTGACATTGAGACGCGTCCGCAAATCCGCCGCAACACGCTGTTCTGGAATCGCGGCGACGGCACCTACGCGGAGATCGCGAACTTCGCCGGACTCGACGCCAGCGACTGGTCATGGACGCCCGCGTTTCTCGACGTGGACCTGGACGGCTACGAAGACCTGCTCGTGAGCAACGGCCACGCCTTCGACACGCAAGACCTCGACGCCGCACGCACCCCGGCGATCAAGACGCCCGCCGGCGCGCGCCAGCACCTCATGCAGTTCCCGCCGCTGTTCACGCCGAACTATGCCTTCCGCAATCGCGGTGATCTGACCTTCGAGGAAACCGGCACGGCGTGGGGTTTTAACTCCACGCAAGTCTGCCACGGCATCGTCTTCGCCGATCTCGACCACGACGGCGACCTCGACACCGTGGTCAGTTCGCTCAACGCCCCGCCCTTGATTTACCGCAACGAAACCGCCGCGCCCCGCGTCGCCGTGCGGCTGAAAGGACTCGCGCCCAACACGCGCGGTCTCGGCGCGAAGATCACCGTGCGCGGCGGCGCGGTGCCGGAGCAGTCGCAGCAGATGGTCGGCGGCGGCCGTTATCTTTCGGCAGACGAAGCGGTGCGGACGTTCGCCGCTGGCTCGCTCACGAACCGGTTGACCATCGAAGTGACGTGGCGCAACGGCACCGTCAGCGTGGTGTCCAACGTCCCGGCCAATTCAATCTGCGAACTGGACGAGCGCGCCGCCGTTCAAAGTTCAAAGTTCAAAGTTCAAAGTTCAAAGTTGCCTCCGCTGTTCACCGAGGCCAGCGCGCTGCTCAACCACCAGCACCACGAGGAAGCCTTCGACGATTTCGCACGCCAGCCCTTGCTCTCGAAGAAGCTCAGTCAGCTTGGCCCCGGCGTGGCGTGGTTCGATCTCGATGGCGACGGGCGCGACGAATTGATCGTGGGCAGCGGACGCGGCGGCGCGCTCACCGTTTTCAATTCAACCGAGCCGGGAGCTTTCACAAAACGTGAACTGCCCGGCGTGGCAGCGGATGATTTGCTCGGCCTCAGCGCGTGGGCCGGCGGCGGGAAAAGATCTCTGCTCATCGCGCGCGCGAACTACGAGACGAGCGAGGCCGCCGCCGTGCTGAAACTCAACGCGACCGGCGCGGCACTGGCCGTGCAGACGCAGGCGACGTTCAAAGCCTTTTCCCCAGGCCCCGTCGCCGTCGCCGACATGAACGGCGATGGCACGTTGGAAATGTTCGTGGGCGGCCGCGTGATCGCGGGCCGCTACCCGGAGGCAGCGCCTTCGTTCGCGCCGGGCTTGGACGCAGTGCGCGATGTGGGACTCGTCAGCGGCGCGGTGTGGAGTGATCTGGAGGGCGACGGTTTCCCCGAACTCATCCTCGCCTGCGAATGGGGACCGCTAAAAATCTTCCGCAATGATCATGGCAAACTCTCTCGATGGGATCCGCGTCTGACCGGCCCGACCCTCGACCCTCGGCTCTCCAGCTTCAACTCCTTCACCGCCTGGTGGGCCAGCGTGACGTCCGGCGACTTCGACGGTGACGGACGGCTCGACCTCATCGCCGGCAACTGGGGTTTGAACAGCGGCTGGCGCGCAATGACGCGAGGACCTTTGCGTCTTTACTACGGGGATTTGGCTGGCGATGGAGGCGTCCAGATGATCGAATCCGAGTTCGATTCCGTGCTGAAGAAATTCCTTCCGCGCGAAAACCTCACGATGCTCGCGCCCGCCATGCCGTTCCTGCGCGCGCGTTTTCCGACCCACGCCTCGTTCCGCAACGTGAGCGTGACCGAGGCGCTCGCCGAGCGCACCAGCGCGGCGAAGGAACTCGAAGTCAACACGCTGGCCTCGATGCTCTTCCTGAATCGCGGCGATCATTTCGAGGCCGTGCCGCTGCCGCGCGAGGCGCAATGGTCGCCCGTCTTCGGCCTCAGCGTCGCCGACGCGGACGGCGACGGCACCGAGGATGTTTTTCTCGCGCAAAACTTTTTCGCCACGCGCGACGACGTGCCGCGCCTCGACGCCGGACGCGGCCTGTGGCTGAAGAACGACGGCAGGGGAAACCTCACGCCGCTGCGCGCGGAAGAATCCGGCGTGCAAATTTGGGGCGAGCAGCGTGGTAGTGCGGTCGGAGATTTTGATCAGGATGGTCGCATTGATCTCGTGGTCGCGCAGAACGCGGGCGCGACGAAACTGTTCCGCAACACCGGCGCTCGTCCCGGCCTGCGCGTGCGCCTCGCCGGCCCGCCCGGCAATCCGGACGGTCTCGGTGCGGTGGTGCGTTTGAAGTATGCGAACGGCTCCGGCCCCGCGCACGAAATTCACGGCGGCTCCGGCTACCTCTCGCAAGACAGCGCAGTATCGGTGTTGGGAATGACCTTGCCGCCCACGCACGTCGTGGTGCGCTGGCCCGGCGGTAAAACCACCGAGACGCCCGTGCCGACGGGCGCGAAGGAAATCAAAGCGGAGTTTCCGAAATGAAGCCGCCCGTGTCTTGAGCCGTGAGGCCGCCATTCTTAAAAAACAAAAAACCGGACGCACTCGCGTCCGGTGTTTCTTAAATCTCCAAGCGCCTCAGCCCGGCGGCAGCGCGGCGGTGAAGGTGAAGCGGCCCGCGCCGCGTTCCCGGTCCGCGCCTTGCTCGAAGCGAAAAGTGAAGCTGCCGGTGGTGGCGTTCCTGAACGTCACCTTGATCGTGTTCACACCGCCGCTTAGGCCATGCTCGGTCAGGATCAACGTGGCTGTGTTCAGGCCCGTGCGCACGTAAGAGTAGGTGCCGGCCACCGTCTCCTCGATGTTTGCGTCTTCGTACTCGTCGCTTTCCTTGATCGTAATCGTCCCGCCGCCCGTGCGATTGGTGTAGGCAAAGGCCGAGCCGACATACAGCACGCTGGGCGCGAAGCCCTGGCGGGCCTCGCCCAGGACGACCAGCCGTTCGGCCAGTGTGAGCTTGCTAAAAATGCGGCGGCCCCGGACCAAGGCGGTCTGCTGGTTGGTCTCCGTCAGGTTGGCCACCAAGAGCGCATACGCCAGCTCAATGCTTTTGACGGCAGCCTTCCGCGTGGCCACAAACTTGTTCAAATTGGTGGTGCGGCCGCTCAACTCGCCGATTTTTACCGCCGCGTCGTAAATGAAGTTCGAGGAAATGTTTGCTCCCGCCGCGGCCAGAATGGGGTCGGTGGAGGTGTATTTCCCCAGATGCAGTACGGCGAGGAAGAAACGGTCGTAGTCCTGGGCCACCGTGGTGGTCGGCCGCTTCAGGTCACGCAACGCCACCGCTACGGCGCGCGCCTCTTTCTTGTCTTCGGGCGAAGGCGAGTTGGTGAGGAAGTGGTAATACTCCGTCAGTTGGTTGGACAGCCCCACCATGTAGGGCGTGGTCAGCGCGTGCGACTGGTTGGCCAGCAACAGCAGGGCCGCCGCCACGAATAATTTAATCAGAAGGGACTTCGCAGTTTTCATCGTTGCCTCTGTATCGGCGGAACCTCCGCGCCGGTTAAGAATTTTCTGATCGAATTTTCAGAGTGCAAACCGCACCGGAGCGGGCGCGGTTCTCCTCGCTTCACCCCGATCGCCGCTCCGGCCTCGCAGGAGACGATGTGAGGCGTCTCGGATCAGACCGGGAAAAATAGTGAGACTCGTCAACTCGTCTCCTGCGAACGCGCTCACTTCACGCGCATGACATCGGCGACGGCTGACGGTCGCACGGACATGGGGAATTTGTTTTTACCGAACCGCCACCGGAAGCGCATGAGATCGCCATGCGCGGCGGGCAGCTTCACGCGCAACCCAATATGTGCGAACGAATCACGCTCAGCCGCCGAGGCCTCTCCATTTTTCTCGCCCTCGTGGCGTGCTCGACCCCGGCCCAAGTCATTTCCACTTGGACGCAAAAATCCCTCGCGGGCGACAGCTCGACGGTGGGCGAGTCCTCCGCCGCCATCGCGATGGACGGCGGCCACATGTTCGTGGCGGACAACGAGCACCAGAAGCTCCGGTTGTTTCAAAGGTTCCCCACGAACACCTGCCCCAATCCGCTCTACACGCTGGACGTGACTTCCTCGCTGGGGCTGCCCACCAGCAATGACGAAGTGGATTTGGAAGCGATGGCCATGCACCCGGTGAACGGGACGAACCGGATTTACTGGCTCGCCTCGCACGGCAACAGCGAGGGCGGCGCCGTGCATCCCAATCGTTGCCGCCTGTTCGCCACGACTGTGAAAGACAACGGCACCGCGTCGCCGCCCTACTCGCTGACTTATCTCGGCCGCTATGATCATTTGAAGACGGATTTGTGCGCGTGGGATCGCCACAACCTGCACGGACGCGGTTCGAACTATTTTGGACTCGCCGCGAGCACGAACGACGGCATCAGTTCCATCGCGTTGAATGGGTTCAACATGGAGGGTCTCTGTTTTGCGCCGGACGGCGTCACGGTTTATCTCGGTTTCCGCACGCCGCTCGTGAACGGCTCCGGGCCGACGACGACAATGGCCCAGCGCACCCATGCGCTGGTGGTGCCGCTGTTGAACATGGGCGAGCTGGTCACAAACAATCCGGTGCGCGGCCCGGGCCGGGCCAGGTTTGGCACGCCGTTCACGCTCCATCTGGGCAAGCGCGGCATTCGCAGCCTGGATACCAGTTACGCGGGAAATTATCTCATCACCGCAGGGCCGACGGGGGCGGCGAGCAGTCCGCCGGTCGCACCGAATAATTTCCGCCTCTACACTTGGACGGGGAATGCGAGCCACGCGCCCATCGAGCGGATGACGACTTTCCCGGCTGGCTACACACCCGAAGGCGCGATCCTGCCGGCCACGCCCACCGCCACCAACACGGTCGTGCAATTTGTGAGTGACGACGACACGGTGGCCTGTTGGAAAAGTTTCACTACGCTGGTGGGCGAGGCCAATCAGCCGGTGCTGCGGATGCTCGCGCCGTCCAACGGCCTTCCCCGCTTCAACGTCCTGCTGCCACCGGGGCAAGTTGTGACCATTGAATACACCACCAACTCGTCCGACTGGCGCGTGCTCCGCACCCTCACCAACAGCAGCCCATCCACGACGGTGACCGATGTGACCGCGACGGGGGCGGGCCGGTTTTATCGGGCCAGGCTTTAGCCCGCGTCAGGCTGGATTGAGGAACGCCGCAACTACCGCACCGAACGCGCGCGGTGGCGAATCCGCATCTGCATTTCCAGCAGACGCAGGCGGCGCTGCGCGGCGAACGCGGCAGGCGTGGTGCCGAAGTCGCGCACCACTTCCTCGTAGAGCAGGCGCGCGCGGTCGGGATCATTCTTGTGGCGCAGGTGCCACGCGGCGAGGAGCAGCAGCCAGTGGCCGCGCTTTTCCACCGGCTGATTGGGCATGATCAGCAGCAGTTCAATTTGCTCCACGGCGGTGTCGGCCTCGCCGAGATTGTCCGCGAGGACGCGGGCGAACTCCTCGCGCGCTTCCACATCGTCAGGATTTTTCTGCAACGCCTCGACGGCTTCGCGCGCCTCGCTCATCGCCTGCTCGCGCGAGAGCGCACGGAAGGCGAGCGTCTCGGACTCGTCGGGAATGTGCGGCAGCGTCATGGGCTGGCCAGCGTCGCGCGCTTCCAGTTCCGCGCGCGTGGCGGGGAGCTGGTTCGCGCGCTGACGGGCCATGCGTTCGAGATGCGTGCCGGGCATCCGCGCGCAAATTTCCTCCAGCGCGGCGCGTGCGGCCACGGGGTCGCGGCCGTGCTTGAGCTGCCAGTCGGCGAGACGGTGGAGCGCGATGGAGATTTGCACGGGCGTGGTCTTCGGCTGCGCGCAGAGGTCGCGCACGGTCTGGTCGGCGCCCGGCAGATCGTTGAACTGCGTGGCGTAAAGTTCCGCGAGCATCATCCAGCCGTCGAAGTCGTCCTCGAATTCCTCCAGCTCGCGGATGACTTCCTTCTCGGCCTCGTCGTATTGGCCGTAATTGAGTTTCACGATGGCGCGCGAGTAGGAGGGCGCGGGCTTTTTCTTTTCCGGCTTCAAGTGGATCGCCATGTGAACGAGCGGCAGGGTGCAGAGCGCGAGCGTCAGCCCCAGCAACCACCAGCCGCCCGCGAAGATCAGCATCGCCGCGAGCGGAAGGAGCAGGAACATCCACGCGCCGGACATCATCTGGAAATCGCGGTGCCCGCAGGCCGCGCGGAACACCCGGCAGAGCAGCCAGAGGAAACTGATCCCCGCCCAATACGAGATGATGATGAGCGTGGAGGTGAAGGAGAACAGGTTGAACGAGGCGTGCCACGCCTTCAGCCCCGCGCTCAACGGCTGCACCGACGGCCACACGGGCTGGCCGAGAATTCCCAGATTGAAAACGGCCCACAGCGCGACAGGAATGATCGCGCCCAGCCAGACCCAGCGCAGGAAAAAAACTCGCTCTTCATCGCTCCACTCGCCGCCCGCGCCAAGCCGCCGCCAGTAGAGGCGCGCGATGAGCACGGGCAGAGCGGCGATGAGGATGGCGGGCAGCAGGGCCATTCGAGTGCGCGGAGTGTAGCGAGGCGCGCGGGGAAACCAAGCGCGCGGTGGAGCGCGTTCCGTTCACCCGGTCCCCTGCCCTTTAGAACAAAATTGACACTGCTTGTTGCCGGTGCTGTTCTGGTTTTCGCAGTAACACCATCACCAAAAAAAACACTTATGAAACGCTCCACACCAAAAAAACTGTTTACCTTCATCACGCCTGGCCGGTTGGCCGCTTGCGCCCTGCTGGGTCTGCTGGCCGCGCCCGCGCTGGCCGTGGACCGCCCCGTGCCGGGCGCGTTCCCGACCATTCAGGCCGCCGTCAACGCCTCGCTGCCCGGCGACCGCATCCTGGTCTCGGGCGGCACGTACTTTGAAAACGTGGTGTCCACGAACTCGAACCTCCAGTTCATCGGCAAGAACACCGTCTGGGACGGTACGCTGACCAACGGCGCCGCCGGCGTGTGCCTGACGGCCACAGGCAGCAACGTGGTGGTGCAAGGGTTTATCTTCCGCGCCGGCGCGGGGGGCGTGGCGCAGGTGCAACTCACCGGCGCCAACTGCCGCGTGTCAAAGTGCTCCTCGCGCAGCGCCACGGCGCTGTTCCTTCGTATCACGGGGGAATCGGCGGTGGTGGACAGCTGCACCTTGTATGCGCTGAACGGCACCGGCATCAACATCATCGGCGATAACGCGCGCGTCACCAAAGTTAAGGCCCGCCAGTGCGACAACAATGTGGTGTCAATCACCGGCAACGGCGCCACAGTCACGGGCTGCAACTTTGCCCTGAACGAGGACGCCTACAGCATCAACGTCCAAGGCAGCCGGGCCACGGTCACGCTGAACACCTTCGTCAATTGCGACTACGCCATCAACGTCAACGGCACCAACAACACCGTGGCGAAAAACAAGGCCGTGAACCTGTACCTCTTTCTCCAAAGCAGCGGTGTGAATACCGTCGTGGACGGCAACCGCGCGACCTTTTGTACCGACGCTTTCATCTCAGTCGGCAGCAGCGGGAACGCGATCATCGCGAACAACCAGCTTACCTATGGCAGCGGCGCCTTCGTCACCGTCACCAGTTCCAATGCCGTCGTCAGCAAGAACAAGGGAGTGAACATCAGCAGCTTTCTTTCGCTCAACGGCGTGAATCCCCGGGTGGAGGGCAACAGCGCCACGGTCTGCTTCGGCAATTTCATCAGCATCAGCAGCAGCGCCAACGCGATTGTGTCGAAGAACCAGGCCGGCTTCTGCGGCAGCACCTTCATCTCCGTCACGAGTTCCAACGCGGTCGTCGCCAACAACAAAGTTGGCGTGTGCGGAGACACATTTGTCAACGTGGAGGGCGACAACGCCCGCGTGGAGAACAACTCAGGCCTGACCACCGGATCGATGTACGTGACGGGCGACAACGTGACCGTGCGCGGCAACAAGATCACCGACGGGTTCAATGATCGGGACGGCCTCGTTGTGAGCAGCCGGACCGGAGCGGGCGGCGGGCTGGTGGAAAAGAACACCATCCAGGAGACCGCTCAGACCGGACTCCGCCTCGCCTGCCACAACGCGGTCATCCTCGGCAATCGCGTGACCGGGGCCGGCACGGAAACCAGTGAGAGCGGCTGCGTTATCTCCGGCAGCGGCAACCGCCTGACCAACAACGTGGCCATCAGCGGCGGCACCCACGGCTTTTTGGTCAGCGGCGCCAACAACCTCCTTGTGAAATGCTCGGCCATCGACGCGGCGTCAGACGGCTTCCACATCCAGAACACCGGTAACACCCTGCTCCTCTGCGACGCCATGCTCTGTTCCGGCGAGGGACTGGACAACGGTGGCACCGGCACCACGGTCGTGGACTGCGCGTTCCAGAAGAACCGGATCGACGTGGCCAACGACGGCACGTTCACAAACATCGGCACCTTCGCCGCCGACAACACCTTCACCACCGGCGGCCCGGCGCAGTTGCCGCAAGTGGACTGACGCGGAGAAGTTTTTCCAACACGACGGAGCGCGGGCGACCACGCTCCGTTTTTTTCAGGGAGACGGCCAACAGGGTCAAGATGCGCCCCCGCTGCCCGCCGCTCCGACTCTGTGCTTCCGTTCGCGAAATCATTCCCCTACAAACCACGCACTCTATGAAACGCCATCTCCTGCTCACGCTCTCTTTCGCCCTCACCACCTCCTTTCTCTCCGCCGCCACGGCGCTCGTGCCGCCGAAGCCGGACGAGCCGTTCTTCGCCAAATTTAATCCCAAGCCCGCGCCGCAGCCCGAGGGCCTGCTGCTGAAGAAAGGCGACCGGCTCGCCATCATCGGCGACTCGATCACGGAGCAGAAAATGTATTCGCGCGTGATGGAGACGTATCTCACCGTCTGCGTGCCGCAGCTTGAAATCACCGCGCGCCAGTATGGCTGGGGCGGCGAGACTGCGCCGGGCTTTCTTTCGCGCATGACGAACGACTGCCTGCGCTTCGAGCCGACCCTCGCCACGACTTGCTACGGCATGAACGACCACGGCTACCGCGCCTACGAAACCTCCATCGGAGATCGCTATCGCAAAGCGCAGACGGCCATCGTGAAATCCTTCAAGGCCAACGGCACGCGCGTGGTGCTCGGCTCGCCGGGCTGCGTGAGCAAGAAGGCCGAGGCGTTGAACCTGAACCTCTGCGAGCTGCGGAACATTGACATTGATATCGCGGCGCAGGAGCAGGTCGCGTTCGCGGATGTGTTCTGGCCGATGTTCACGGCGGGCCGCGCGGCGCAACTGCGTTACTCGACGAACTACGCCATCGCCGGCAACGACGGCGTGCATCCGGGCTGGTCCGGCAGCTTCATCATGGCCTACGGCTTCCTGCGCGCCTTCGGACTGGACGGCGAGATCGGCACCTTCACCGTGGATCTCGGCGCGAACACCGCCACGGCCAGCGCGGGTCACGAAGTTGTTTCTGCGAAAGCGGGCGAGGTGCAAATCAAGAGCACGCGCTATCCGTTCTGCGCCACCGGCGACGTGAAGAGCGACAACAGCATCCGCTCGGCGATGTCCCTCGTGCCGTTCAACCAGGAACTCAACCGCTTCACGCTCGTGGCGAAAAACGGCCAGGCGGAGAAATACAAAGTGACGTGGGGCGAAAACTCGAAGAGCTATACCGCCGCGCAGCTCGCCGCCGGCGTGAACCTCGCGGAAGACTTCGCCGTGAACCCGTTCTCCAAGGCTTTTGAGAAAGTGGACGCCGCCGTGCTGGCCAAGCAGAACTACGAGACCTCGCAGATCAAAACCATGTTCCACGGCCCCGAGTTCAAGCTGGAGCCGGAGACGATGGTGAAGCTGACCGAACGCGTCCGTACGCCGCTGGCCGCGAACATTACCAAGGCGTTCGTGCCGGTGACGCACACCATCCAGATCGCGGCGGAGTGATCTGAGCGAGAGAGTTTGCTCGGCCAGGCCAGGTGGGTTTTGTCGCGCTGCGACAAAACCTAGTGGGGCAGGCGTCCCACCTGCCTCCGTCCTTGGGCCGTCCCGGCTAAAGAACCACCAGCCGGTACGGCTGGCCTACTCCGACCTGTTCCACCTCTCCCCGCGCTTAAAACTTCGCCGTCAGCGCCAGCGAGGTGAAGCCGGTGCTTTCGTTCTGCGCCTCGAATTCATGCGAGCGGCGGACGTGCGTGACGCTGAACTCCACATGCCGCGTGGTGAAGGCGATGCCCACGCGCGCTTCGCCCACCAGCTCGTGTTTGTCCACGCTGTGGCTGTCGCGGAAATTGTTGCCGTCGAGAAAAACGTCCAACGCCACCGCGTAACCCGTCACGCCCGCGAACAGGTGAACGCCGAAGTCCGCGGCGTGCGTGCTGTTGGTGACGGTGACGCCAAACTCATTCGGGATGTTCCAGCCCGCGCGCAGCATTCCGCCGGCGTGCGCGTCAATGCGGATGTTGCCCAGTTCGACCCCGGCCTCGGGGAGCAATTGCACCGACCATACGTCGCCGCAAAGCACGTAGCGGTGGCGGCGGTCGTAGGCGAACTGGATGCCGACCTCGTTGCGCAACTGGTTCCGCCACCCGTTCGGCTGGTCGAAATCGAAGACCTCGTGCCACGAGACCTGCGCGTGATCAGCCTGCGCGTCCGGCCCGACGACGCCGACGCGCAGGCGATAGGTGCCCATCACCCCGGTGCCATGCGCGTTGGTGCCGCGCTGTTGAAAAATCAAACCGCCGTAGAGCCAGCCGGCGTAAGGGCGGTCGTCGCGAATCAATTTGTGCTCCGTGATTTTTTCCGGCGTGAAAATCTGGTGCCCGGCCTCCAGCCCCCATTTCCACTTCGGTGCGTCGTAGCCCACGGACGGGGCCAGCGCGTTGAACCAGCCGCCAAAGGTGTAGTCGCGGGAGAGGAACTGAATCTTCGCGCCCTGCGTGTAGTTCCGGTCCGAGAGCGCGACATCATTCTCCTCGGTGAGCGTGAGCGAGGCGCGCTCCCAGCCGTCGTCCGCATGCAGGGGAGGCGTGAAAAAAAACAAAGCCGGAACCAGGACGGAAGAAAGGGCGATGAGCTTGGTGCGCATGGGAAAATTGGAACGCGGACGACAAAAGTCTGCAACACGGAAAATGCCTGCGGGGTAACGCCGGCTTTCCAGCCGGCAGGTTGCGGGACTTTCCAGTCTCGGGTCGGTCGTGCTTGCCAGCCTCACCAGTTCTTGAAAATCCGGTTCTGCTCGGGCGTGTACTTTTCCGTCGGCGTGCGGCGGGCCTGCTCGTACTGCTTTTGCTTCTCGTCGGATTTCACCTTGGCGAGCATCTGCTGGAAGCTGGGGCCGGGCTGCTCCTTGTCGGACTTGGATTTTTGCGCCTGCTGGGCCTGTTGCGCGGCGAGCTGGGCGCGCAATTGTTCGAGCTTGCTCATCACCTGTTCCGCGCCTTGCTGCGCGGGCCGGTTGTCCGGCGCGATCTCCTGCGCCAGTTGATACGCCGTCGCGGCGCGCTCCAGATGTCCCACGGCCTGCTCGGTGGATTTTGGCTCGGCCTGCGCGGCGCGCTGTTGCTCGCGTTCGCCGAGGGCGTTGAGCAACTCGGGCAATCCTTTTTCCAGCGCGTCAATCTTCGGCTGCAATCCCGCGTTCTCCGGGTTCAGCGCCTGCGCCTCCTGATAATTGGCGAGCGCGGCCATCTTCTGCTCGGCGGCCTCGGCGGGGCGCTTCTCGGCGTTCTTCTCGCCCTGCTCGGCCAGTTTGTCGCCCTGCTTTTCCAGAAGTTTTTCCAAATCACTCTTCGTCTCCGCCTGCTCCTGCTTCGTCTCGGGCTGGTCGGATTTGAGATTCAAAGACTCGTCGAACTTGTCCAGCGCCTTCTCCATTTTCGCAATGGCCTGCTCAGGCTGGCGGTCGGCTTCCTTGTTCGCTTCCTCGTGCAGCTTCTCACCTTGTTGCGCGAGCAGTTTGGCCAGCTTGTCCTGCACCCGCGGCTCGCCATCCTTGGCGTCCTGGTTCTTCTCATCCAGCGATTTGGCCTGCGCGAAATCCGTGAGCGCGGCGGTTAAATTTTTCTCCGCCTCCTTCTGCTGCCAGGTGTTCGCGTTTTTGTTTTCGAGGGCATTGTCCGCACGCTTCTCCTCCTCGGTCGCTTTCTTGGTATATTTGTCCGCCAGCGCCTGTTCGATCTTCTTCTGGTCCTGCTTAATTTCCTCGTCCTTGGGCGCGAGGTTCTGCGCGGTGCGCTGGTGGTCAAGCGCGGCTTCGAGCTTCTCAATCGCCTTCTGGTTCGAGCGTTCCTTCTGCGTTTCCTGCACCAGCTTCTTCGCGAGTTGCGCGTGCAGCTTGGCGAGCTTGCGCTCCACGACCGCCAGATTGTTCGCGACCACCTTGTCCTTGGGCTGCGCGAGGAACGAAACGCGATACGCCTCGCGGCTCTGCTGCCATTGGGTCAGCGCCTGCTCGGGCGCGGAGGCTTCCATCGGCTCGCCGAGGCGGAAGGAGACATTGCCGATCTGCGTCCAGACTTGGTCGCGCAATTTGTTCGGCAAAGGTTTCGCCGCGAGTTCCTGCCAGATTTTGTCGGCCTGCTGATAATCCTTCGCAGCATACGCGGCGACGCCGGCGTTGTAAGCCAGCCACGGGTCGGTCGGTTGCTGCGTCTGCAACTGCTTCAGCACTTCGCCCGCCTTGCCCGGCTGGTTCTGCTTCATCAGTTGCTTCGCCTCGTGCAAGTCGGCGAACGCGGGGGCGGCGGCGAGCGCCAGGGCGATGATGATTTCAGTCTTCATACGGTTGTCGCTTTCTGACCTTTTCTCCGTTCATTCACAAGCATTTCCCAGAGCAGCAATACCACGCACAGGCCGAGCGGGATCTGGAAAAACTCCCGCATCTCCTTCGACTGGCGGACCTCCGTGCCGCGCGCCAGCGGAGCCAGGCCACGCTCGCTGACGGTCATCAGCCCCTGCCCTTCGTCGCCCAACGCCACGTAGAACCCGCGTCCCGACACGGCGACCTGCTGCAACACGCGCTCGTTCAGCTTGGTGATGACCTCCTGGCCGAACTCGTTCTTCGCATACTTCACCTCAAGCTGCGGACGGTCCGAACGGCCGTTGCGGCGGTCCGCAATGCGGGTCCCGGTCGTCGAACCAACGCCCACCGTGAAAATTGAAACGCCCTTCGTCGCCACTTCACGCGCTGCGACAATCGCGTCGCCCTGCAATTCCTCGCCGTCGCTGATCAGCACGACGGCCTTGCCCGACTGCTGCTTTGGATCAAAGGACTGCACCGCCAGCTTGAGTGCGGCGGCAATGTCGCTGCCCGGCTTGGAGGTCGCGGTCGTGGTTAAGGCTTCGAGCGAGCGCACCACGGCCTGATGATCCTGCGTGATCGGAGTCATGAGGAAGGCTTCTCCCGCAAAGGCCACCAGACCGACGCGATCGCCGGACGGCCGGTCGAGCAGCCGCAGAATGGCGGACTTGGCGGCGGCCAGGCGGTTGCTCGCGGCGTCCTCGGCCAGCATGCTCTTGGAAATATCCAACGCGAGCATCAAATCCACGCCGGGCCGCTCGACCTTAATCTCGCGATGGCCGAACAGTGGCCGAGCCAGACTCACGAGCAACGCGATCACCGCCAGCAGCCAGAGCGCGGTCTTGAACTTCCGTTTGCCGTAGTCCACCGAGCGCAGCAACTGCTCACGCAACCGCGCTGCGATCACACGGTCAAGCATCGCGCGCTTGCGCCGCGCACCCCAGCGCACGAGCAGCACGCACACGGGCACGAGCACGGCGATGGCGATGAGCCAGAATGTGACGGCAAATTTCATGCGAGGATGAAATGACGAATGATGAATGACGAATGACGAGTGAATGCCCAAACCCGAAGCGGTTTCGTCATTCGACATTCGGCATTCGACATTTGCCTCATGGCAGCCGCCTCCACACGGTCTGGCGCAGCAACAATTCCAATAACAACAGCGCCAGCGCCGGGGCCGCGAACCACGACATCAATTCACGATAGCTTTTCTGCTTGCCCTCGGTGAAGCGCGCCTTCTCCAGCTTGTCGATCTGCTGATACACGCTGCGCAGTCCCGCGAAGTCCGCGACCTGAAATGACTGGCCGCCGGTGAGCTTCGGCACCTGCACCATTTCGTTCTCGCGATCCTGACGCAGCATCCCCATGTCTTTGAAATCCACGACCTGAATCAAATGCACCTTGATGTCGAGCTTCGCGAGCTCCTTCGCCACATCCTTCGGCGGCGGGCCGGCGTTCACCTGCTCCGCGTCGCTGATGAGGATGATGACCTTGGTCTGATTCGTCGCGGGCAGCAGATGCTCGGCTGCGATCAACAAACCGCTGCCGGGCGCGGTCCCGCGACCCGGCTTCTCATCCTTGAGGCGCGAGATCATCCAGTCGTGATCCAACGTCAGCGGACTGATGAGAAAAGCATCCATGTCGAAGCGCACCGCGCCAATCTTGTCCTTTGGCCGCGCGCGCAGAAACTCGCCGATGACTTTGATCAGCGCATCCGACCGCGACACCTTCTTGTTCTCCATCATGAAGTCCTTCGTCTTCATGGTGCCGGAGAAATCCATGACCAGCATGATGTTGATGCCCTTTGCATCCTCGTCGCCGATGCCCTTCTCGACTTGCGGACGTGCCAGCGCGAGCAGCAGCAACGCCAGCGCGAAATTACGGAACGCGGCCAGCCATTGCTTGCGCCGGAAGCGCGCCTGCTTGCTCGCCGCACGCAGCAGTTCACCGGAAGAAAATGAAACCGCCGCCACCGGCGCAAACCGTCCGCGCAACCACGCCCACAGCGGAATCAGCAGGAGCAGGAGCAGCAGCCAAGGCGCGGCGAAGCGAAAACTCTTCAGCAGCGGCTGGAGGTCGGACCAGTTCACGCGTGCACCTCTGGTCTTCCAAGCCCGGAGGGCTTGAACGTGAATAGCCCCCGGTGCAACCGGGGGTGATCCGTGACGTTGATAGGAACGACCCCGGATGGGGTCGAACCCGACGACCGAAGGATGCACCACGGTTCAACCCCATTCGGGGTTGATTCCACCGGCCACGCTGATCCCCGGGTTGGCTCGTGCCTCGCCCACCCAGGGCTATTCACATTCAAGCCCTCCGGGCTTGGGTGCCGGGCGCTGAACACCCGTGATGAATCAATGGCGCGCTGTTTCCTCATTCATCCCTCCGCGACGATTGTGCTCCCGCCGCTTCCACCTTCAACGGCACCACGCGCGTTTCCGTCACGAAGCGCACCGCCGCCTGATGTTGGGCTTCCAACTCGGACAGTTCAGCGCGGGCGCGGGCAAACTTCAGGAAATCACAGGAGCCGAGAAACTGCGCGAGCAACTGACGGTGCGCCGGTTCCAGCTTCGCCGAAGCGGTGGCTTCGATGAGAAATTCTTCCGTGGAACGGCGCGGGGCCACGATGCTGAACCGGCGCTCGATGTAGTGGCGGACAATTCCCGAGACCGCGATGCCGTAGGGCCGCGAGTTCTCCGGCGACATCAGCGCGCGAGCCTTCTCCAATTCCGCCAGCGCATCTTCGTGCGCGTGCGCGGCGACTTGAGCACCTTGAGCCGCACGACGGGCGGCGTTGCGACGCTGGATAAACATCACGACTCCCACGACCAATGCCGCCAGCAACACCCACACCCACAGCGGCGGGGCCGTCCACGGTTCGAGGAACCGCAGGTCGTCGATGATGTTCGTGGAAGTGTTCACGGGTGCAGCCGGTGGTAGCGCGTCTCGAAGAATTTCGTCAGCGCCTTGAGGTAGGGCTGGTCGGTTTGCACTTCGATGGTGTCGAGTCCGGCCTTGGTGAAAAGTCGGCGCAGTCCGGTGAGCCGCGACTGCGCGCCGGTGGCAAACAGCTTGCGCGCTTCAGGATCAGCGGTGTTGATCTCCAGCACTTCGCCCGTCTCGGAATCTTCAAAGGCAATCCAGCCCACGTCCGGCAGTTCACGCTCGCTCGCGTCCACGACCGGCACGGCGATGAGATCGTGCTTGCGGCCGACGACCTTCAATGCGCGCTCGAACTCTTTGTCCATGAAGTCTGAGATGACGAAGATCACAGCGCGACGCGAGAGCGCGTGGCTGACGTGGTTGAGGGCCGCAGTGAGGTTGGTGCCCTGATGTTTCGGCTCGTGCGTCAGAATCTCGCTGATGATGCGCAAGACATGCTGCCGTCCTTTGGATGGGCGCACGTATTTCTCGGTCTTCCCGGTGAAGAGCAGCAGGCCCACCCGGTCGTTGTTGTGAATGGCGCTGAAGGCAAGCACTGCCGCCAGTTCTGCCGCCAGTTCACGTTTGCTTTGATTCACTGAACCCGTGCCGCCCGAAGCACTCGCATCCACGAGCAGCAGCACCGTCATCTCGCGCTCCTCGACGTATTTCTTGATGTGCGTTTCGCCGGTGCGCGCAGTGACGTTCCAGTCGATGCGGCGCACTTCGTCGCCGGCCTGATAGAGACGCACTTCGTCGAAGTCCATCCCGCGTCCCTTGAAGACGGAGTGGTATTGGCCGGCCATGAGATCCTCCACGAGCCGCACCGTGCGCATCTCGATGTGCCGGATCTTTTTGAGCCACTCCTTGGGAATCATGCGCGGGGAATGACGAATGACGAATGGCGAATGACGAGCGGCGGCGGGCCGAACGTGGACGGGCGATTGGATGCGCCCTCCCCCCTCACCCCGGCCCTCTCCCCAGAGGAGAGGGAGAAAGGCA
>JANOAY010000471.1:0-3252 GCA_031411375.1 Pedosphaera sp.
CAACGTCACCTCGATCGCCGCCGCAACGTGCCAGTCGAAGGTCGTGCCACTGTCCTCGGTGTAGCTGGCCGCAAATCCCAAACCGCCGTTGATCTTCACCGGGTAATTCTTGGCCTTGTAGCTGATGGCCGCCGAGGATTGCGCCCCGAACTTCCAAGTGGGATTTTCTTCCATCAGGTTGACCTCCGCAGTGATCGCGTCCTTGAGTTCAACTTCCGTCGGACTGTCCTTGAACCTCAGCTTGAACTCGTCCTTCGCCGTGGTTTTCTGGGTCCCGGAGAGAATGTCCATTTCGTCGAACATCGTGGTCGCTTCCGTGTCGAGATATCCGCCGTAGGAATACAGAATCGAACCCCAGCTCGCGTTCCCTTTCCACGCCTCAATGGTCCATTTCGCCGTCGCGCCCACCTGCACGTCCTTGTCATCGCTGGCTTTGGCCCCGTCGCTCGCGGTCGCATCGAACGACAGCTTGAAGTTGTTCTTTCCCGCCTCGATCACGCCCGGCTTGCTTTTCAGTTTCAACGTGCCCCCGTATGGCCCCAGGTATTGGACGGATTCCAGAATGACATCATTGGTGGATTTCATGGTCACTTCCGTGACCATCTTGGTGGACGTCCACTTCACCGTGTGTTCCACGTAGTCCGTGGCATGAGGATTCGTCAGCATGCCGGGGAATTTATCCTCTTCGCCCGGTGCGGCGGCGGCCAGGGTTATTCCTCCGCCCTCTTCGCCTTCGCCTTCTTCGTCGGGGGGTGGTCCCGGCGGCTGCTTGATTAACACTTCAAACTCCAAGGCCCCGGACGAACTGCTCGACTGCTTGGACGAGGTTGACTGCGCGCTCCCGGAAGAAGAGGAATTATTGCTCGAACTGTTTTGCGAAGATAAGCCCGAGGAACCGCTGCTCTGGCTGGACGCGCTGCTCAACGACGACGAGGGCTGGGTGCTCGAACTGTTCCCCGACGAGGACGGCGTGGAGGACTGCGATGATTGGGACGAGCCGGAGGATTGCGAAGGCTGCGAGGACTGGCTGAGGCCGCTCGAACTGCTAAGACCGGAACTGCTGTTCACCGGCCCACTGCTGGAGGACGAAGGCGGCGGCGGCATTCCGCTGGACGAGGATGAGGGCGGCGGTGGCACCGCGCTGCTCGACGACGAGGCCGGCGGAATCAAGGGCGAACTGGAGCTAGAAGCGGGCATATGTGTCTTTCTCGTTGGAGAGCGCGAGCGTTGGTTTTGTTAGAAATTTAGGAGCAGTTTTACATCCGCCGATCCCGTTCCGCTTTCACCCTTTCAACGCCCGATCCGGCGGCAATTGAAATTCCTGCCGCACGCCCGCGTTCGCGGCGTTGTCGTGCGGCCACTCCGCATCTGCCGCGAGCTGGATGGTGATGCGGGTGTTGGTGATTTCCTTCATCAAGTTCGAGAGGCTGCCGCGCGTGCCAGTGGCGAGGGATTGCGCGTCGCTCTGGCCGCCTTCGGAGGCTTTGTAGGCGGCGAGCGCGGCGGTGGCGGCTTCGAGCTTCAGGGTCTTGATGCCGGGGAGCAAATCAGCGGCGGCCTTGGCAATGATCTGCTCGGCGAGCTGTTCCAGTCGCGCGCGGTTCTGCTCAATGCGCTCACCGATGTAATAATCCTGCAAACGCGCGGGCACGGTGCGGAACTTCTGCTTGGCGGCTTTTTGCATTTCCTTGAGGCGCTTCATGAGCGCGGCCTTGGTCTCGCGGTCGAGGTCGGTCTGGCCGAATTTGTCCGTGGTCTTGTCGGTGGCGAGGGCGCTTTGCGCGCGGGCCAGCACGATTTTCGCGAACGTGTCAGCGAGGAGCGCCGCCGTGATCTCGCGCTCGATCAGCAACGGCGCATAGTCGAGTTTCTGCGCCTTGAGGCAGATGCTTTCGGCCTTGAGCAGTTCATCGAGAATGGCTTGGTTCGGCAGCGCGGGATTTCGGCGCGGGCGTCCGCCGCCGCCCGTGCCACCCCCGCCACCCCCGCCGGGCTGGCCGGAGGAGGAACTGGAATCGAAGAAGAAAAAATCGGAACTGGAGGAACTGGAAGAACTGGAGGATTCGTCAGGCATAAGTTTTTTCTGGTTGGAGTTGGCGGTGGTTCAGCGCAGGAAAAGCTGAAGAAGATTTTAGATGAGCGGCCCTTTCCGGGACGGGCGGCGGAGGATTTTCATCACCCGCTGCCGGATCCGTCCGCCCAAGCTGCGGGGCGCAGGTTCCGAACGGCGCTGCCCCCGGGGGCGCGGTGGCACCAGCAGTTCATCCACCGTGCAGCCCAGCGCCCGGCTGAGGCGAAAGATCTTGCTCATGGGGACGTTCAAGTTCGCGTACTCGTACCGCTGGTAGGTGTTGACCTCGACATGCGCGATCTCGGCCATCTGCGCCTGGGTGAATCCTTTGGCCTCGCGCCGCTTCTTGAGATTCTCCGCCATGACGATCCGGAGGTCCGCCGTGTCGCCGAATTTGAAGTCCTTGTCGGTGAGCATGGCGGCAGCAAAGCACAACCACGCGCGTTTAAAAACCACGCGGGGCGTGGTGTTTGGTAAAATTTTTGGCCGTGCGGCGTATCCGCCTTGGGCGATACCAACGGAGCGCGGGTTTTCAACCCGCAGCAACGTGAGAAAGTGGAAGGTCTTGACCAGTGCTAGCGCCGTCGCTTGGAGCACGTTGCTGCGGGCTGAAAGCCCGCGCTCCGTCCAGGAAGGACACCGCCAAACTTTTGGCACTCTGCGGCAAGAAATCGGAACGCGGGGTTATGAAATCGCGGTTCCGATCTATGATTTTCCGACTGTGCGGTGAATTTTTGGCAGGCTGTGGTGTGTTTTTATCCAGTGGCGGTGCGTTTTCGTGAAACTGCGCTGTGTTTTTACTGGATTGCGCAGCGTTTTTGCGCTGTTGCGGCGGAGATTTGTCCTCTGGACATTTCCCCGGGACGGTCAGTATTACCCCAAGGCGGGCCAGCGGCGGACAGGGCTGTCCGCCGCTCCGAAAATTCACTTCTCCGCCAGCAGCTTCTCCACCTTGGCGACAAGGCCGCTGCCTGCGTTCAGTTCCCGCAGCACACCCTTCTTGTCCACGAGCCAGACGGTGGGGATGCTGCTGATCTCGAACTTCTGCCCCAGTTTGTTTTCCCAGCCGAGACCGTCGAAGTATTGCGGCCAGGTCATCTTTTCCTCGGCGATGAATTTGGTGAGGTCGCTCTTCTCCTTGTCGAAGCTGATGCCGATGATCTCGAAACCTTTCGCGCGAT
>JANOAY010000472.1:0-1968 GCA_031411375.1 Pedosphaera sp.
CGACTTCGATGACGACCGTCTTGTCAATCGCGCCGTAGGCTTCGGCCCACGCGGCGGCGAGGTTGACCATCGTGTCCGAACCGATGTTCGCGACAGTGGTTTTCTTGCCGGCAGACGCTTCGGTTCCGCCGCCTGCGCCGCTTTCAGATTTTCCGCAACCGACGAGGGCCGCAGCCGCCGCGAGTGCGAGAGTGGTGGTGATGAATGTGTTTTTCATGGTGTTGTTTATCCGTTGTCTCCGACCAGTGCTTGAACGAGTTCGCGCACATGGGTGTTGATGTATTGGAACGTCTCCTCGTAGGCGTCGCGCACGTCGGCCTAGGAGCCGGGGCGTGAGGACGGATCGGCGACGGTCCAGTCCAATCCCACCGTCTTGGTCGGCGGCGGCGGGAAAACTTTTTGCGCGCTCTTCGCGAGCGCGATGATGACGTGGTAGTGCTCGAGGTTTAGAATGTGGCTGACCGGCTTGGGCGTCTGGCGCGAGATGTCGATCCCCTTCTCCTGCATGAACTCCGTGGTGCGCCAGTCCACGGCGCGCGCTTCGAGTCCGGCGCTGCTGAAGAGGAAGCCCGGCTGGTTCAAACTGTTCGCGATGCCCTCGGCCATCTGGCTGCGGCAGGAATTGTTCTCGTCCACGAACAGCACGCGCAGCACCTCGGCCCCGCGATGCTTCATGTATTCGCCCGTACACATGTAGAGCGTTTCCTCGCAGATGTTCTTGGCCTGATCCGCCACGCGCTCGTAACGGCGCGCAATGGTCTGGAGCGGCGTGAGCGCGGTGATGGGAATGACGCCCGCCTGGTTGAGCCGCAGCAACTCCGCGTCAATCTTGTTGCGCAGCAAATCTGCCTTATCCTCTTCGGCCATGCTGACGCGCGCGAGTTCCGGGTCTTGTTCGAGAAACGCCTTCACGGAATTCGCCAGCATCGGAATGGAAACCTCGGCCAGTGCGGTGAAATCCTGCAGCGGCAGCTTGTCGTGGATCGCGCTGACTTTGAGCACCTGGCGCGCAACGCTCTCGGCGTAATCACCGATGCGCTCCAGCTCCAGATTGATTTTGATCGTGGCGTAGGCGAAGCGCAGATGCTTGGCCACGGGTTGCTGGCGCACGAGAAATTCCAGGCAGAGGCGGTCAATCTCCTTTTCCAGTTCGTCAATGTTCTGATCGCGCAGAATGACGGAGTAGGCGAGCGTGAGGTTTTTTTCGACGAGCGCGCTCAAGCTGTCGCGCAGCGCGCGGTCGGCCAGTTGGGCCATCGCCTGAATCTTTGCGCGAATCAGATTGATGTCGCGCTGCAAGTGCTCTTCGTAGTGTGTCATGGCTTGAACGGGGGAACTTCTATGACACTGCTGTTACAGCCCAAGGGCGCGAAGGTTACGATTGTGCGACAAGCTTTTCCGGCGAAGGGCTGCATCAGGCAAAAAAAGTGCCGCCATTGTGGTGGCGGCGGTGCATTCCGAACGCTCAATGGCGTTGGTGTTCTCCTTAGAGCAGTTCACCGCTGCGGTCCATGTGGCGCGCGAGTTCGAGGCGCTCGACGGCGTTCTCGACCACATGGCGCTTCAGGCCCGGCGGCAGGGTTTCAATCGTGTCGCCTTCGATGAATTGCGTCTTGAGCGCGCGGCTGATGACGTTCACGAGGCACCACTTCATCATACCGATGTTTTCCTTGCGGAACTTTTTCAGCTCGGAGGCGATGGGCGGGAGCTTCGGGCGCACGCCCCGAAAATCGAGGTCGGTCGAGCAGCGACGCTCAATTTCTTCCGCCGCATACACGCCGGTCGCGTAGGCGAAGGCCATCGTGTTCAGCAACGCCTTCGGCTCGAAGTCCGGGTGCTTGCGGAGCACTTCGAGCAGGTCGGGGTTGGTCCAGTTCAACGTGGCCACGTCGGCCATGATCCAATCGCGCAATTGCGCTGCGGGAACCCACACGCTCAGGTCGAGTGGGATGGTCAGTTCAGCTTCGT
>JANOAY010000473.1:0-1792 GCA_031411375.1 Pedosphaera sp.
GGAAAGCCGGCGTTACGTAGCACCGGCTTTCCAGCCGGCAGGTGGCGAGACTTTCCAGTCTCGCGTTGGTGTTGCCTCCACAACGCTGGAAAATTCGTGGCCTGGGCCGGTGGCAAACGGGCAGCACGTTGCGGCTACTTCACGTCATCCGGCACGACCTGGACTTGCGTGGAGAGTTTGTATTCGCGGCCGAAACGGTTGGTGAGAACCACTTCGCCCATGAAGGCGCGGTAACCGCTGGCGGGCTTCGCCACGTCCGCGTCGGCGAGCGCGCTGCCGGGCTTCACTTCCAGTTCCTGGCTCGACCACTTGTCGTTGCGGAAGTCGCGGTCGGGCGAGTCCGCCGTCCAGAGGCGGATGCTTTTCGCGGCGCGATTGACGTGGACGTTGAGGTGCGGCTTCTCGCCGGCCGTCAGTTTCCACTCCACTTTCGGCAACGGTTCCTTGTCCGCGATCATCTGGAAAAATGAGGCCAGCGCGTCGAGCGCCTGGATGCCGCCGTTCAAGTTGTGGCCCGCGTTCGGCGTCTGGAAGACGAGCTTCTCGCCGGGCAGTTCGTCCCAGTAATGACGCAGCGCATCCACGGTCCAGTAGGGATCGTTCGTGCCGAGCAGGAGCAGCTTGGGGATTTTTTTGTAGCGCGAACGGTAGCTGTAGGGATCCACAAAGCCGCGCAGTTTCACCATCGACGGCTCGTCCATGCGCTCGATCAAATTCAACTCGGTGTAGTCGCTGATCTGCTCGCTCTGTTTGCCATAAACTTTCTGCGCCCATTGCGTCTGCGCTTTCATGTTTAGCATGTCGATGACCATCGGCGCGATGGCGACGACGCGCGGGTCCACTGCGCCGGAGAGCCACGTCGTCCAGCCGCGCTTCGAGGCGCCGCCGACCACGAAGCGCTCAATCTTCTCGCCGTGTTCGCGCTGCGCGTAAGCCTGCACGGTGTCCATCGCGCGCACGGCACTCTTCACCATCGGGAGCAGCAGCGGCCAAGTGTCGTCGCCGGTCTTCATGTATTGCAGGAACGTGTGGGCGATGAGCGCGTCCTCTTTCTTCCCGCCGTAGAGCGGTTGGTTCGGCACGCGTGTGATCACGGCGGCGGTCGCGCCGGCCTCGGCGGCAATCTTCGCCAGCAGCATCGTCTCGGTGCGGCCCGTGCCGTCGCCGGTGATGAAGAGAAACGCGATGTCCGTGTGGCGCATCTTGCTCGGGCGCACGATCTGGATGGTGTGCGTCCACGCGCTGGTGCGCCACGTTTGTGAAGTCATTTGCAACGTGGCGGTGGTGAAGCCGTTCGTCTCCACGCGGCTTTTCAATTCCCATTTGTAAGTGTCATCGGGCTTGGCGACATAGGCTTCCAGCGGATCAGCGGCGCGCAAGGCGACGGTCAAAAAAAAGAGCGCGGCGGCAAAGAAGGCGTGGCGGAATTTCATGCGGCGTAAATTGAAGGTTGCTCCAAGAGCGTCAAGCGGGAAGGCGGAGTGGCAGGGCGGCGTCGTTCCGCGTGCGCCTGAGTGAGGTGTGAGAAGTTCGTAGCCGCATCGCCAAGTCATGGCCCGGCGCGCGCAGAGCGACGACGCCCTACCACTCTGACCGGTGCTCCGACCGCCTGAAGTCAGTGCCTTTCGCCCGGAGCCGTTACACATCACAGCGCGGGGAACATAATAAACACGGGCTGAAATCGAGTTCGTCATTGACCCCCTGTCCGGCCCCGTCCTACAACTGCGCCAGAACCCAATCCAACTTATGCGCGAAAAACTTCGTTGCGCGGTTATCGGCGTTGGTGCCATCG
>JANOAY010000474.1:0-9350 GCA_031411375.1 Pedosphaera sp.
CCTCCGCTGCGCCGCGCCCGATGTTAATTTGGTAGCCGCTGCGTCCGGCGCGTCCCGGCTCGTTCCGCAGATACACGCCGCTGTTGTACTTGCCGTGCTCATCAATCATGAACTCCAGCTCCAGCTCGAAATCTTGAAACACTTCCTTGGTTGCAAGGACGCCGCTGCGTTTCGAGTCGCCGTCCTGGCCGCCGTGAATGACGCCGTTCGTCACGCTCCAGCGCGCGGTGCCGAGCTGCGTCCAGTTCGTGAGGTCTTGGCCGTGGAGCAGCGGACGCCAGGCGACGGATGGATTCTTGCTGGCGCAGCCTTGGGACAAGAGCAGCGCGCCGAGCAGCAGCATGGCATGGCAAATGGATTTGGTCAGTGACATGGCCGGACGCTAAACGATGCGGAGGGATGACGACAACAGCGTGCTGGCCATTTTGCCTCACGCAAACCGCACACGCTGTTCGGGAATTCCGCGTTATGCGTCGCAAACAGGCCCGCGCGAAAAGTTTTGCAATGGCCTTCCCGCCCCGCGCGTCTCATGCTGCGAACATGTTCACACGAAACTTTGGCATCGCACTCCTGTTTCTCGTCGGCACCGGCCTGTTCGCGGCGGAGGACGCCGGCTGGAAACTGCTCTTCAACGGCCAGAACACCGACGGCTGGACCCAGAAAGGCGGCGTGGCCAAATACCGCGTCGAGGACGGCGTGCTCATCGGCACGTCGCAGCCGAACACGCCGAATTCGTTTCTCTGCACCGCCCGCGAGTACACGAACTTCATTCTCGAAGTGGAATTCAATGTCGCCGACGGCCTGAACTCCGGCGTGCAAATCCGCAGCCACTCCTATCCGACGAACACGGAGGTCCTGTGGAAGGGCAAGCCCATGAAAGTTCCCGCGAACCGCGTGCATGGCTACCAGGTCGAGATTGACACCACGGCGCGCGCGTGGACCGGCGGCATCTACGAGGAAGGCCGGCGCGGCTGGCTGAACAACCTCACGAACAACCAGCCGGCGAGGGCGGCCTTCAAACACAACGCGTGGAACAAGTTTCGCATCGAAGCCGTGGGCGACTCGATCAAGACCGAGTTGAACGGCGTGCCGGCGGCGGACTTGCGCGACGCGCTGACTCCGGCGGGCTTCATTGGCCTGCAAGTTCACGGCGTGGGCAAGCGCACAAATGATTTGGAAGTGCGGTTCAAGAATGTCCGCATCAAGGAACTGCCCTGAGCGGCGGCGGTGGAATCATTTTTCAAAAGCAAAAACCCGCGCGTGCTGCGCGGGTTTGTTTTTGACAGGAGGCCGGACTTCAGCTCCGCCGGTCGCGCGCGAGCATGATGAACTGGAGCAGTTGCAGCACCGAGGTCACCAGCGCCGCCACGTAGGTCATGGCCGCCGCGTTCAGCACCTTGCTGATGCCGGCGCGCTCGCTCTCCTGAATCAAGCCGAGGCGGAGCAACTGCTCCTTCGCCCGCCGGCTGGCGTCGAACTCGACCGGCAGCGTCACCAGTTGGAAAAACGCGATAATGGTGAACAGCACGATGGCGATGCCGAGAAACATCGGCAGCATCTGGAGGAAATAGCCGACGATGGCGATGACACCCCACGCCATGCTCGCGAAGTTCGTGATCGGCACCAGTGCCATCCGCAAGTGCAGCCAGGTGTAGGAAGCCTGGTGTTGCAATGCGTGACCCGCCTCGTGCGCCGCCACACCGACCGCCGCGAGCGACGTGCCGCGATAATTCTCTGAGGAGAGGAACAGCGCCTTCTTCGTCGGGTCGTAATGGTCGGTCAGATGGCCACCGACTTCGTTGACCGGCATGTTTTGCAGGCCCACGGAATCCAAGATCTCCCGCGCCGCCTCCGCGCCGGACAGACCGCGCGCGTTGCCAATGCGAATGTATTTGGCGTAGGTGGAGGACAGCTTCATCTGCGCGTACAAGCCGAGCAGGATTCCGGGAATCACGAGCCACCAGTAACTGGCGAGAAATAATCCAAGCATCATAAATGTCTCACTTTCTTTTCAGCGCGCGGAAGATGCCGCACGCCTGACGAAATCAAAAATGGAATTTTCTTGGAGAAATTCCAGCGCGGGTTGAATGACGAAGGGACGGACGAAACTCCATTCGTCATTCGCCATTCGTCATTCTGCGTCGCCGCTGTTGCCGCCACCACACCACGCCCAAGCCCGCCATCCCGCCGGCCGTGTCAATCAACACATCCCGCACCGCGCCCGTGCGGTTGGGGACAAAGGACTGATGCCACTCGTCCGTGGCGGCGTACATCACCACGGCGGCCAGCGCGAGTCCTGCGATGCGCCACGACCACGGGCGCGCGTCTCCACGCACCGAACGCCGCAAGGCCCGCCACCAGAGCCAGGCGAGAATGGCATACTCGGTCATGTGCGCGCCCTTGCGCACGGCCCAGCGCACGGCCTCCACCTGCTCGGGTGAAACATCCGGCCAGAGCCAGCGCAGGAACGGCTCGATCAGGCGGGAGCTGCGCTGCGTCGATTGCGTGTCCGCCGAGGCGCTGAAGATCACGCCCATCCAGATCAGCAGCGGCAGCCAGTAACGCAGAAAAGAAGCCATGTCGGACGCGAGCAAAGCAGCGCCGCGCGGCGGGCGGCAATGAATTTTCCCGACGGCGCGAAACCGTGCCGTCGGCTGGTGACGGAGGAATCTTCTTTCGGCACCTTCGCGCTTCCTGAATTCTCCGCGCCGTGAATCGCGCTGTGTTTCTGGATCGGGACGGCACCCTCATCGAGGACAAGGACTACCTCCATCTGCCTGAGGAGGTTGTCATCTATCCCGGCGCGGGCGCGGCGTTGCGGCGATTGCAGGACGCGGGCTTCAAACTCATCATGGTCACGAACCAGTCCGGCGTGGGACGCGGTTACTTTCCCATCGAGGACGTGCATCGCGTTCACGAACACCTTGCGCGCGAACTGGCGCGCGACGGCGTGCGCTTCGAGAAAATCTACATCGCGCCCGAAGCTCCCGACGCGCCGAGCCGTGGCCGCAAGCCTTCGCCAGAGTTTCTTTTCGACGCCCGCGACGAGTTCCAACTCGACCTCGCGCAGTGCCACATAATTGGCGACAAGCTGATTGACCTCGAATGCGGCTGGAACGCGGGTGTGAAACAAACTTTCCTCGTCCGCACCGGCTACGGCGCGAAAGTCGAAAAGAAGGGCGGGCTGAAGAACGCCGTGGTGGTGGAAGGACTAGCAGAGGCGGCGGAGTGGATTCTTGCTGGCGCTTGATCGGCAAATTCGTTTGCGACACTCCACCTCGCTCCTGTATTTCAGCGTCGTATGTCGCCTCGTGGTCGTCGTTCGCTGTTCCTAGCTGGTGTGGCGGTGATGTCCGCAGCGGTCATCCTTGTCCTGTATCATTTACCCGTGCTGGCGATTCTGCGCATGGAATTGCTCTCGCAGGATTTGCGCGCTCAGTTAGGTCGCAAGACAGCAATCAACACTAACCTGGTTTTCGTAGGCATCGATCAGCCCGGTTACGGCGACATGTTCAGCGAAGACGAGATTCGGGAGTCGCCGGTGCTTGGGCGCATCTCTGGCTGGCCGTTTTCGCGGGATGTTTATGCCGCGGCGATTAACCGGCTCGCTGCCGCCGGGGCGAAAGTGGTGGCGTTGGACTTTGTGTTTGCCGGCGCGAAAGAGGGCGACGCCGAATTGATGGCCGCGCTGGCCACTCACTCCAATCGCGTCGTCATTGCCGCCAACATCTCTGGCGAGAAGGGCGAAGTGCTATTAACGCCCGAACCGGCGCTGCTGGGCGGATCAGAACCGCGTCAGGACTCGCGCGTGGGTTTCATCAATGTCTGGCCTGATCGGGATGGAGTCACGCGCACGGCCCGTTTCAAACTGACCCGGGATGACGGAATGCCGCTGGCTCCGGGAGAAGTCATCGAATCCATTAACGCTCGCGTTCTTCGCAAAGCGGGTGCCGCAACTCATTTGCCCACGGACAGCGCCCCGCGCTTGATTCGCTTTTCAGCTCCGCCGCGCCTCGGTTACCCCGTCATCCCTTTCTACAAGTTGTTTCTCAAGGGACATTGGGAGAGCAGCTATGAGGGCGGCGCGTTCTTTCGGGACAAGATTGTTCTGATTGGCCCCGCTGCGAACATCATGCAGGACTTCCACCTGGTCCCCCTTGCGCGCATGGACGGGGAAGGAAGTGAACAGGACATGCCCGGTCCCGAGCTTCACTTGAACATCATGGCAGCGGCTATGGCGGGGGAATTGTTGACGGAAACGCCTGCGTCTTCGGCGGCATGGATGACGGGTGCCGCCGCGTTTGCCGCGTGGCTGCTGGCGTTGATCATGCGCCAGCCGTTTCGCCGTGTTTTGGTGAGCGCTTTGCTGGCCGGGGGATTTTGTCTGCTCGCGCAGTGGTTGTTTAACCAAGCCGATTATGTCGTCGCTCTCGTCGGCCCCTTGCTCGCATTCGGCAGCACATCGCTGGGCACGTTCGGTTATGATTTCGTTCTGGAGCGGCGTGAGAAGAACCGCACCCGCCGCACGCTCGAACGCTACGTGTCGAAGGATGTCGTCCGCGAGCTGCTCGACAATCCGGAGACTTATCTCAACACGCTCGGCGGGGTTCGCAAGCCGGTGAGCATTCTGTTCTCCGACATTCGCGGCTTCACGACCATGACCGAGGGCGCGGATGCCAGCCAGTTGGTCAGGCAGTTGAACGAGTATTTCGATGACATGGTCCGCATCGTCTTCGCGCACCAGGGGCGGCTCGACAAATTCATCGGCGACGCGGTGATGGCGGACTGGGGCAGCATCATCACGGCGGGCGCGGCGGAGGACGCGCGGCGCGCGGTGTCCACGGCCTTGGAGATGCGGAAATATCTCGCGCGCCTGAACGTGAACTGGAAGCAGCGCGGCATCACGGAACTCTCCTTCGGCATCGGCATCAATCACGGCGAAGTCATCGTGGGCAATCTCGGCTCCGAGCAGAAAATGGAAGTCTCCGTCATCGGCGACGCGGTGAACCTCGCCTCGCGCCTCGAAGGATTGACGAAGGAATACAAGCTCGACCTCTTGATCGGCGAGACGATGGTGCCGCTGGTGGAAGAGCGTTTCACGCTCCGCTCGGTGGACTCGGTGCAGGTGAAGGGGAAGACCAAGCCGGTGCACGTTTTCACGGTGATGGCGGACAAGGAAGCGGGCGGAGAACCGCCGGTGTGGCTGGAGCGTTACGAGCATGGCATCGGACTGTATCGCACGCGACGTTTCGCGGAGGCGCTGGCGGCGTTCGAGGAGTGTGCGCGCGCGGCCCCGGAGGATTATCTGATCGAACTTTATCTCAAACGCTGCCGCGAACTGGTGGCCAACCCGCCCGGCGCGGAGTGGGACACGGTGTTCGTGATGAAGTCGAAGTAGGAAAGGTGGAACTGCTCGCGCTGCGAGCAGTCGCGCCGTGCCGCGCGGTCGGACGAAGTTTAGTGGGGCAGCCGTCCCGGCTGCCGCTGGTCCACTGGCCGTCCTGGCTGGTGGTTCTTCAGCCGGGACGGTCCAAAGACGGAGGCAGGCGGGACGCCTGCCCAACTAAGTTTTGTTGCCGCGCGACAAAACCCACCTCCCCCACCTCCCGAAGCTCGCCACTTCCAATCCCACCCTCACCAGTCCGTCGGCAGGTAGTCCTTCAAGAATTTTCCCCAGACGTGCGTGCCGGTGTTCACGCCGTCAATGATCGGGTCCACGATGCGCGCGGCGCCGTCCACGATGTCGAGCGGCGGGTGGAAGCGGTGCTCCTGGACTTTGCGCGCGGCGATTTGCGCCGGGTCTTCGTCCGTGACCCAGCCGGTGTCCACGGCGTTCATTTGGATGCCGTCGGCGTGATAGTCGGCGGCGGATGTGCGCGTCATCATATTGAGCGCGGCCTTGGCCATGTTCGTGTGCGGATGGCGCGTGGTCTTGAACTTGCGATAAAACTGACCTTCGACGGCGGAAACGTTCACGATGTGTTTGTCGCGGCCCGGTGTGCGGAGCATGAGCGGCTTGAGGCGCGCGTTCAGGAGGAAGGGCGCGATGGCGTTGACAAGCTGCACTTCGAGCAATTCCACGGAAGAAACTTCCGCCATCATCAGCCGCCATGAGTTGCGTTCGCGCAAATCCACCTGCTGCAAATCTTGATCGAGCCGGCCCTCGGGGAACAACTGGCTCTGGGCCGCCAACTCCTCGGGCAATAACGGCACCTGCGAAAGCGCGGCGGCGTGCGTGAGGCCGGCAGCACCGGCGAGCGTGGGAATCTCCGTCGGCGCGGACAGCGCGCCCTGCCCTTCCGGCAACATGCTGTAGCCGCGCAGACCTTCATACGCACCGAGCAGCTTGCGCGCGTCTTCCGGCAGGTCGTGCAGTGCGCCGTTCTCGCGCGCCATCATGTGCTGATAAAAATCCGGTGGTCGCCGCACGGTCTGGCAGGCGTTGTTGATGATGAAATCGAGCCGCGAATGCGTGGCCAGCAAATGACGGCAGAACGCCTCGACGCTCGGCGTGTGCCGCAAATCCAGTCCGAAAATTTCCAGCCGATGGCCCCACTCCGCGAAGTCCGGTTCCGCCGCGTAACGCGTGGCTGAGTCGCGCGGGAACCGCGTGCTGACGATGACGTGCGCGCCCGCGCGCAACAGTTTGATGCCCGCCTGATAACCAATCTTCACGCGCCCGCCCGTGAGCAGCGCCACGCGCCCGCGCAAGTCGGCGGTCTCGGTGCGCTTGCGGAAGTTCAGCTCCGCGCACGCCGGACAAAGCTGATCGTAGAAGTGATGAATCTGCGCGTAATCCTGTTTGCAGACGTAGCAGTTCTGCGGCTCCACGACTTCGCGGAAATCGGGATCGTCCACGTCTTCCTGCTGATCAGCGCCTTCCGGCAAATGAAAATTGGGCGTGGTGAAGACGGACTGCGCGCGCAGCTTGCGAATGCCCGTTTGGTTCAGCACGCCTTGGTCGCGCTCCGTCTTCTCCTGCTTGCGCGCGCGCACCTTGGCTTTGACGAGCCGACGACGCTCGCTGACATCGGGGCAGTAAATTTTCCCCGCCGCTTGGAGCAAGCGCGTGCGCTCCTCAATGGAGAGTGTGGAAAGCAAAGTGCGATCCGCAGCAGCAGCTTCCAGCACTTCGGCAGCAGCGCGCAGGCGCTCGGCCAGCGCAGGATTGGTGGCGGACTTGTCGGTCACGGGTTCGGAGTGAAGCGGCATGTTATTTAATCAACGTCACGAGCGACTGTTCCTTGGCAAAAGTCCGCGCGAGCGGCGCATCAAACGTCGCCAGACTTCCCCCATGCCGACGTGCCAGCGCCACCAGAAAATGATCCGTCACCTGGCTGTGAGAGCGGATGAGCGGGCGCAGGATTTCTGTTCCGGCGAAGGAAAGGTCATCCGGCCAGAACTCATGCCGGGCGTCCTTGATGATGGAATCTAGGGAGAGAAAAGCATCCGACGGCTCATTCGCGTAACCGACGGCAGGATTCGAGGAGATGCGAATGAATCCGCCTTGCGTGAACGGGCAGGTCGCAAACGACTTCACGCCGCGCAACCAGCGTGTGACCGGAGCGTGATGCACATGATTCTCCCAGGCCAGCGCGATGAGCGCGTTGGTATCGAGCAGATACGTCATGCCGTTTCCGCTTCGAGTTTCTTAACCAATTCGCTGGAAAGGCGCGGCCCTTTGGCGGAGCGAAAGATGAGAAAACCTTCCTTGGATTTCACGAGCGTCGCCTTGGGGCGCTTGGGCGGAGCCATGCGTTCGAGGAGATACTTGCCACGCCCCAGCCGTTGCAGCCGGAACAAATCACTCTTGGCCAGGTGATCGGATTCGCGCAGTTGCTTCGGCAAAGCAAGCTGGCCTTTCGATGACAGCGTGACGGTCGTTTCCATGTGGCGGTAAGATAGTCTTTCAGCGGTAGAAATTGCAACAATCCATCTCACTCTCCCGTCATCGCTGGCTCAGACTTGCGCTCCCAGGCGCGCTTTTGCTTTTCGGGCAGCGTCGTGTCCACGCTGGCGTAGAAAGTTTCTTCGCCGAAGATCTCGTCCACGGTCTGCTGGAACTCGCGGGACGGGGCGACGAAGTAGCGGTCGTGCGTCTCGATGTACACGATTTCGCCCCCGGGCTGGCGGATGCGAAGGAAGAGCGGGCATTTACCGGGATAGCGGGCCGTGACTTCAAAGAGTTCGTTAAGCTTTGGCTCACTCAGATGGACAGCGTTGAGCCGCAAGTGAACTTGCTTGGTGAATTTCTTCGGTGCGTCTTCGAGCGGCATTACTTCGACGGGGAAAATTTTCGGCGGCGCTTCGTCGTTGTTCACTTCGCCGATGATGAGCAGCGGCTTGTTGACTTCGAGCAGGTGGCGATACTTGTCATAGTTTTCGTTCATGCAGAGCATGGCGAATGCGCCTTCCAAATCTTCGAGCGTGACCATCGCGTAGGGCTTGCCGCTTTTCTTCGACATGCCCTGCTGCACGGCGGTAACGATGCCGCCGATGCGCGTCATGCTGCGGCCAGGCAGCGCGGCGGCGGTCTTTGAGTTCGACAAGGTGTAGCGCTCCAGAATCGGCGCGAGCGGCGTGAGCGGATGGCCGGTGATGTAGAAGCCGAGCAGTTCCTTTTCGTTCGAGAGCAGTTCGCTCTGCGACCACTCGGGGACGCGGAGCAGTCCGTCGTCTTTCACGGCGGCGCGTTCTTCCAACATGCCGAACATGGAAACTTGCCCGCGCGCGCGATCCGTGGCGGCGCTGGAGGCGCGGCCAACCACGCGATCAATCGAGGCGAACAGCGTGGCGCGCGTCTCGCCGAAGCAGTCGCAGCCGCCTGATTTCACCAGCGACTCGATGGCCTTCTTGTTGAGCGCGCGCAAGTCCACGCGCTCCAGCATGTCGGGAAAGGATTTGAACACGCCGCCGTCCGTGCGCGCGGCGAGGATGCTTTCCACCGCGCCTTCGCCGACGCCTTTGATCGCGGCGAGACCGACGCGGATGACCTGACGCTGCTCCTTTTCCGTAGGAGACGAGGTGACGAGACTCTGATCTTTCTTTGAAGTTTGAGCCTCGTTACCTCGGCTCCTACGAGGAGCTGGAGCGAAAAACATCTCGCCCTCGTTCACGTCCGGCTGCAGGACATCCACGCCCATCGAGCGCGCTTCGGTCAGCAGGATGACGAGCTTGTCCGTGCTGCTCAGGTCGTTCGTCATCATGGCGCAGAGGAACTCCACCGGGTAGTTCGCCTTCAGATACGCCGTCTGATACGCCACGATGGCGTAGGCCGCCGCGTGGGATTTGTTGAAGCCGTAGCCCGCGAATTTCTCCAGCAAGTCGAACACCTCGTTCGCCTTCGACTC
>JANOAY010000475.1:0-1621 GCA_031411375.1 Pedosphaera sp.
GTTGAGAGTTGAAGGTTGAGGGATGAGAGCAAAACAGGCGCGGTGTGAGCCGCGCCTGTTGTTTTTCAGAGCAAGGTCTGGCCGCGCTCAGCGGTCTTTCCAGCCGCGCCGCACCGTCAGCACCGCCGCCGCCCACACGGAGCCGTCGGCATTGCGCGCGCGCACCGTGTAGGTGCCCGCGTCCTTCGGGCGCACCGGCTTGATGATGAGCGTGGAGGCCGTCTCGCCCGGCAGTTCTTCGCCATTGAAGAACCATTGGTAGTCCGCCGGCGTGGCGCTGGTGGCCACGACTTTGAACGCCGCCTTGTCGCCGGTTTTTTTGGTGATGCTTTCGGGATGTTGCGTGATGACCGGCAGCGCGCCTCCCTGCGGCGTGATGACGGCCTCGATTTCCAAACCGGAACCGCTCAACGAACCGTCCGCCCCGCGCCCGACCGCGAAGTCCAGCGTGTCGCCCGCCGCGAGGGTGAGGGTGTTCGTGTAGCCGGTCCGCTCCGTCGGGGTCAGAAATTGATCGAGCAAGGCCGTGCCGTTCTGTTGCACATGAAAGTCCGTGTCGCCCGCGAAAAAACCGTCCAGGTAATGTTGCACGCGCACGGCCACCTGATACTGCCCGCTGCTCGGCGCGGTGAACCGGATGACCGCGAAATTCTGCGGCGCGGTCTCGCCGGCCAGATACATCACCGTGCCGGGCGGATGCACGCCCTGGCCGCCGGCATTGATCGCCGTGGCCGTGTTCGTCAGCGGGTAATAATAAAAGCCCGGCAGCACGAACTGTTGAATGGACCAGCAGTAGAAGGGCACGCCGTTGTCCGACGCGCCGGGGCCGACGAACGTCACCGGCGTGAACGGGCCGGGCAGCGCTTCCTTCCAGCCGAACGTCCACACGCCGCCGGGATTGCTCGTGGCGGAGAAGTCGCGTCCGAGATTGAAGTCCTGCGCGCGGGCCAGGAAGCCGGATGCCAGCAGCGCGACGAGGAGCGCGGTGCGCCCGAGCGTGTGGGAAACGAAACGGGCGAGCGGGGGGAGGAGTGCATTCATAAGTTTGATTCTGATGGGGGCAGGGTATCGAAGCCGGAGGCGGATTGGCGACAAGAAAGAACCTTTGCTAAGACTTTTTCCTGGCCGGTGTGGCCGCGTCCTTTTCGTCCTTCCCCTTGTTCAAATCCTCGTCGCTCAGGTGGAACTTGTGCAGCACGCGGTGCGCGACGGGCGAGACCAGCAGCCCCATCAGCGAGAGAAAAACCACGCCGCTGAACAGCGCGTAGAGCGAGGCGAAGATTTTCGCCGCGTCCGACCGCAGCACGTCCACCGGTCCCATGCCCGTGAGAATCATGGCCGCGTTCAGCAGCGCATCAATCCACGCCAGCCCCGCGATGAAGTGATAGCCGAGCACACCCACACCGAGCGCGAAGAGGATGATGATTAACGCCAGCCCGACGCAGCCCAGCAGGCGAAGATAAAAGACCCGGGCGGGGAGCAGCGGTTCGTGACGATGTTCAAACACGCGCGCAGTCTAGCGGCGATAAAGCAAAAGGCGACGCGATCCTTGGCGTCCCCTGCCCTGTGCTTACTTCGTGAAGACGACGTTGAAGTTCGCCGCCATTTTCGCCAGACCCGG
>JANOAY010000476.1:0-15789 GCA_031411375.1 Pedosphaera sp.
CGGGCTGCGCAGGCGCGGCGTTGCTCGCGCCAGGCAGGCTCGGCATGGCGACCGTGCCACCGATGGAGGCGTTGACGTTCAGCGGAATCATCGGGCCAGTCAGCGTGCGAAATTGTTTTTGATCCGGATCGAAGAAGGAAAACGCCAACGCCGGCAGCGCCTTGATCCCCGCGCGTTCCGGAATCACGACCTGCTCAAAATTCTTGGTGCCGCTGTTGTTGTTCGGATCGCCGGGTTCAATCGCGCTCGTGGCGGGATACGTTTTGAACTCGCTCCAGTCTGGCTGCGGCGGCAGGCGCACGGCGTCGAGCGCGCCGCGTCCGGCAATCTTTACGCGTACGGTGATGGGGTCGCCCGCCGCGAGAATCGTGGGTGCGGCGGCGACGGTCATGGTGAAATTCCCGACTGCGCCCGCGAAAGTCGGCGGCATGTTCTGGGTCGGCACGGGCAGCACTTGAATCGTGGCCTGCTCGGTCGCCATCCGCATTTCCGTCTCAGGCCGTCCGAAGAAAAAATTTCCCTGCCGCGTTGTGTCCGGGACGAGAATGGAAGCCGTGACCGGGCCGACGGTGACGAGTCCCGCCTTCACCGGCGTGATGGGCTGCTTGAAGGAAACCACGGCGTAAAGCTGGTTGCTTACGCTGACGCGCGACTCGGTGGGCTTGAGCCATTTGCCGGCCGTGAGTCCGGCGTCGAGCGGCAGTTGCGGATACTGCGTGATGCGCGCCTCCTGAAAATAAACTTGCAACTCGACCTCGGAAACTTCGCCCACGTAGAGCTGCCGTTTCGGCAAAATGAGTTTCACAAACGCCACGGGAGCCGGCGCGCCCGGAGCGGTCACGGCGGTGCCGGGTTGGACGACTTTGACCTGAATGGGCTGCGTGCGCAGCGCCTGACCGCCCGCGCTGAACTGCATGGCCGGGATGGTGAAATCGCCGGCGGTCATCGGTGCGAGCTGGTAAGTGAAGGTCTGCTGGGAAGTGCCGCGCGAGATGTCCATGTTGATGGCGGAGCCTTGGCCCATGACGCGGAAATTGGGAAGGGCTGGCAGCGTGGGCTGTCCCACTTGCGCACCGTTAAAGACCAGCGAGAGCGTGACCGTCTGGCCGAGCACGATGGTGGGCCGGTCCACTGAAGCCGTGAGTGTGGCGGCTCGCGCCGTGAAGGAGAGCAGGCAGAAGAGCACCAGCCACGCCATGCCGGGCGCGGCCTGTCTCCAGAGGCGATGATTCCAACCAGCACGTTCCATCTTGTCGATAATGCGCCGGTTGTTTTGCATTCACTTCCTGTCCCGCGCAAGGGCGCACTTGCGCGGCCCGGTTGTATTGACACAGAAGCGTTGTCATCCCCGGGTGTTCCCGGCATAACCGCCGCGTTCCGTTTTCCATGACGCCAGCCGAATTCAAAAAGAAGTGGGCGAAGTACACCTGGAAAGAATCTTCGGCGTACCAAGAGCATTTCAACGACCTTTGCCGACTGCTCCAAGAGCCGACGCCAGCGGAAGCCGATTCGAGCGGCTCTGATTTCTTCTGCTTTCAAAAGCGCGCGGTCAAGGACGCGGAGCTTTTCGACCTAGACGCGCCGGACAGTTCCGACCCTCACGAGCGCGGCTTTGCCGACGTGTGGAAAAAGGGCTGCTTCGCTTGGGAATACAAGGGCAAGAAAAAGAACCTCGAAGAAGCGTACAAGCAATTGCTCCGCTACCGCGAATCCTTGCTCAATCCGCCTTTGCTCGTGGTCTGTGATTTTGACCGCTACGTCATTCGCACCAATTTCAACGGCACGGTTCAGGAAACACACGAGTTCACCAACGACCAAATTGACCGGCCCGAAAACTTCCGCACCCTCCGCGCGCTGTTTGGCGAGCCGGATTTCCTCAAGCCGCAGCGTACCACGGCGCAAGTCACGGAAAAGCTCGCCGCCACCATTGCCGAAGTTGCCAAGTCGTTGCAGAAGCGCGAGAGCGTGGAACTTGCCGACGCCAAGACGCGCGCCGAAGTGAACTTCGCGCAACGGCGCAATCTCCGCATCGCCCGTTTCCTCAATCGCATCGTCTTTTGCTTCTTTGCCGAGGACAGCGGGCTGTTGCCGAAAAACCTCTTCAGCGACATTGCGAAAACCGCGCTCGCCGATCCCAAGCACTTCGCGGCGACGCTGGAAGAACTGTTCCGCGTCATGGCCGACGGCGGCAATTTCGGGCAGCACAAGATTCGCCACTTCAACGGACACTTGTTTGAGGAGGCGACGGTTTTTGAGCTGAACGATCACGAGTTGGGCAAGCTCATCGAAGCGGCGTCGGCGGACTGGCAGTATATTGAGCCGAGCATCATGGGCACGCTGTTTGAGCGCGCCCTGGAGCCGGGGCAGCGTTCGCAGCTTGGCGCACGCTACACCAGCGAGGCGGACAAGCACCGCCTCTTCGTCTGGCTTGATTCCGTGGTGCTGCCTGATTCCAAAGTCATCGCCATCGCCTCTGATGACGACTACCGCTTCGGCGTCCTGCAATCGCGCGCCCATGAAGTCTGGACTTTGGCCATGTGCGGCTGGCACGGCAAAGGCAACGACGCGACCTACAATCCCACCGAGTGCTTCGAGACGTTTCCGTTTCCATGCGGGCATGACGTGTCGCCGCCCAAATCGCCCGCGCCCAAAACCATGACGCCTGAGAGCGGGTGGGACGGAGTGATGGCGACCCGATTCCACACCTTGCGAGAAGAACCGCCCGCGTCCGGTGGTGGGGGCGCATCCCGCAAATTGACGGACGCCCAACACCGCGCCGCCGTCGCCGCCGCCGCCGAGGAATTGAACGAGCTGCGCGAGCACTGGCTGCACCCGCTCGAATGGACGGTGCCAGGCGTGCTCGAATTCTCCGGCTCCACGGATGGCCCGTGGGCGCGCTACCTGCACCTGCCAAACAAAGACGGCATCGGCACGGTGCGTTACCCGCGCCTGGAACCGCGCGACGCCGCAAGCGCCGCGAAACTGAAAAAGCGCACGCTCACGAACCTCTACAACGAGCGCCCCGCCTGGCTGGACCTCGCCCACCAGAAACTCGACGCCGCCGTGGCCGCCGCCTACGGCTGGCCCGCCGATCTCAGCGACGAACAGATTTTGGAAAAGCTGCTGGCCTTGAACCTCGAACGCGCCGCGCAAGAAACCAAGGCCGCGAAGGTGAAGAAGCCCAAGGCGGCACGCGAGCGGCACGCGGATGAAATGATATGATTTGAGGCGGACTCAACGGATGGTTGTGGCGCGACGGCGTCTCGCGGGCTGCGTGCCGGGGGTGAGACTCACCCCGCCACACGGTCATTCCGGCCAAAGTGCTTGTCAGCGAAGTTGGTTTCGTTAGCCTCGCCCGACAGCAAATTTAAGCGGCGTCGCATCGCGCCGATAACCAGCACACATTTATGGCCGACAAAACAAACAAGCAGCCCGAAAACGTCCCCGGCAAATGGTACGTGGATAACACCTGTGTCCCGTGCAACTCCTGCATGGACGAGGCGGGCACTCTTTTGAAGTACAGCGACGACCAGTCGCATGTGTTTTTCTTCAAGCAGCCGGCCACGCCGGACGAGGAAGCGGCGGCCGGGCGCGCGGCGGACATCTGCCCGACCGGCTCCATCGGCAACGACGGCGCGTAGTGCGCGCGGACAGCTTTGTGAACCAGCGTGGCGGCAACGTCGCGCTGGTTTGTTGACGTACGGAGGCGCGGTGCGAACACTGCGCGCGACAAAAACTCAGTCACAACGATTATGGCTTCTCTCTCCAACAAGTGGGTTCTCATCACCGGCGCCTCCAGCGGCTTCGGCGAGGCGGCGGCACATGCTTTCGCGCGCGACGGCGCGAAGCTCCTGCTCGGCGCGCGGCGCGTGGACCGGCTCGAACAAGTCGCGGCCGCCGCGCGAAAACTCGGCGCACCGGACGCGCAGGTCTGCGCGCTGGACGTGGCCTCGACGCCGAGCGTGGAGGCGTTTGCCGCGTTCGTGAAGCAGCACACGGACCAGCTCGACGTGCTGATCAACAACGCGGGCGGCGCGAAAGGCATCGACACCGTGGCCAACGGCAAGGACGCGGACTGGGAATTCATGATGCAGACGAACGTGCTCGGCGTGCTGCGCGTGACGCGCGCGCTGCTGCCGTTGCTGACGAACAATCCCGGCAGCTCGATCATCAACATCGGCTCCATCGCGGCGCGCACGGCGTACGAAGGCGGCTCGGCGTATTGCGGGGCGAAGGCGGCGGAGTTGCAAATCACCCGCGCGCTGCGGCTGGAAATGTTCGGCACGGGCGTGCGCGTGTCCTCCGTTGATCCCGGCTTGGCGGAGACGGAGTTCTCGCTGGTGCGTTTCGACGGTGATGCCGAGCGCGCGAAGAAAATTTATGACGGCGTGTTCCCGCTGACGGCCCCGGACATCGGCGAGACGCTGGTCTGGGTGGCGAGCCGCCCGCCGCATGTGTGCATTGACGAGATGGTGATCAAATGCACGGACCAGGCGGCGATTTACAAATTGTACCGGCGGACGAAGTAGGCTTGAGCAGTTGAAGGTTGAAGGTTGCAAGTTGGGCTGCGGAACTTCGGGAGCGAACCTGCAACTTTCAACCTTCAACCTGTAACTCCCACTACTGCACCGGCGGCGGCGACGTGTGCTTCCAGCTTTTCACCACGCCCTTTTCAAAAATCACCTCGGCGGCGGTGTAGCGGTAGGGGATGTATTCGTAATCCAGCGTGGGCAGCGGCTGCACGTAGCCGTAGCCGCGCCGTCCGCCGCCGTAGTAAGCCCCACCGTAGCGGCTGTAATTCCAGCGGCGTTGCTCCTGATAGCCGGTGCCGGTGTAAATCCACGTCGTGACCGGGCCGGCGGCGGTCTCGCTGCTCTGTACTTGCGAGGGTTGGCCCCACGCGATGAATACCGCGTCCTCGGGCATCCCGATTTTGATGTGGCCCTGATCCACGAGAGCGCGTTGCTCGGGCGTCAGCGCGGCGTAGGCGGAGGCGCGCTCGGTCTTGCGCGTCTCGATGGTGCTCTTGGGCGTGGTCGCGCAGCCGCAGGCGAAAACGGCAAGCAGGAGAATTAATCCGAAGGTTTTCATGCGGGTAATTTCTCGGACGTTCCGCCGTGTGTAAAGGCGTGGAGTGTGCGGCAATCAGCGTTCGCTGTCGGTGGAGCATTATTTTTATCGCCGAGACGCAGAGGCGCAGAGAGGAAAGGAGGAAGCAGCGAACGTAGGCTTCTTTACGGCAAATTCTTTTCCCTCTGCGTTTCTGCGGCAAAAGTTTTCCGACTTCGCCTTGCGCTGGCGCATCTCGACCGTCCCATGGACACGAGACCGGAAAGTCTCGTGACCTGCCGGCTGGAAAGCCGGCGTTACGCCCCCGCGAATTTTCCCTTTGCCCGCCTCCGCTTTGCCGCTCTAATTCCACCATGACTCGCTGGTTTGTGCAGTTGTGCTGCATCGTCGTGTGCGTGCTGGCTTTCCCGTATCGCTCGCCCGCTCCGCTCATCTATCGTCCTGGCGAAGGCTGGACCTACGAAAAGCCCGGCGACACCGGCGCGTGGCAGAAGACGCGCGCCAAAGACCAGCTCGAAGTTGCCGAGAAAGCCTTCGAGGTCGGTGACTTCAAGCTCGCGCAAAAAGCCGCGCAACGTACCGTCAGCAACTGGGCTTTCTCCGACTACGCCCCGCGCGCGCAATACCTTGTCGCCCGCTGCCTCGAAGAACAGGGCAAGGATCAGCAGGCCTTCAAGCGCTACCAGGACTTGCTCGAGAAATATCCCAAGATCGAAAACTACAACGAGATTCTCGGCCGCCAGTTCGCCATCGCCAACCGCTTCCTCGACGGCCAGTGGGGACGCCTTTGGGGTTACGTGCCGGTGCCGTTCTCGAAGGACAAGACGGCGGAGATGTACGAGAAGATTGTGAAGAACGGGCCGTACAGCGAAGTCGGCCCGCAGGCGCAGATGAACATCGGCGCGACGCGCGAGAAGCAGAACGATTACATCGAAGCGGTGCGCGCCTACGAGCGCGCCGCCGACCGTTACGCCGACCGCGAGGAAGTGGCGAGCGACGCGATGTTCAAGGCCGGCCTGGCGTATCTCAAGGAGTCCAAGACCGCCGACTACGACCAGACCGTGGCGTCGAAAGCCATCGGCACGTTCAACGACTTCGCCACGCTCCACCCGGACGACAAGCGCGTGCCGGACGCCAAGGCGCGCATCGAAATGCTCAAGACCGAGCAGGCGCGCGGCGCGTACGAGACGGCGAAATTTTACGAGAAGCGAAAGAAGTGGGACGCGGCGAAAATTTATTACAACGAGGCGCTGAGCAAAGACCCCGCCTCGGCCTACGCGGAAATCGCGCGCCTGCGGATTCAGGAACTGAACCGGAGGACGGGGACGAATCAGTAGCCCGGCCTTTCCCCGCGCATCTTATGCCACGTTTCCATTCTCTAATCCTCGCGACGCTCTTTCCTGTTCTCGCGGCGTTTAGTGCCGAGGACTGGCAGCCGCTCTTCAACGGCAAAGACCTGACGGGCTGGCGCGCGAACGTGATGCCGGGATCTTTCACCGTGGTGGACGGCGCGATTCGCGCGCACGCCGCGCGGGAAAGCGCGCATCTTTTTTTCGTTGGAGAACTCAAGGAGGGCTTCGCGCGTTTCAAGGACTTTGAATTCGAGGCGACGGTGCGCAGCGAGACCAATTCCAATGCGGGCATTTTCATCCACACCGACATGTCCACGCGCGATAAGGCGCTGCATCTGGCGAAGGGCTACGAGATCCAGCTCAACAGTTCCACCAAGGAAAAGCGCAAGACGGGCAGTCTCTACGCCATCGTGGACCTCGATAAATCGCCCGTGGACGAGAGCCAGTGGTTTCGCGTCCGCATCACGGTGCGCGGCCAGCGCATCCTCGTGCATCTGAATGACCGGCAGGTCGTGGATTACACCGAGCCGGCCGGGGTCGAACGCCCGAAAGAGCGCGCCGGGCGGTTGCTCAGTCCCAACGGCGGCGGCATCGCGCTCCAGGCGCATGACCCCAAAAGTGTTTTTTACTTCAAGGACCTCCGCATCAAACGCCTCCCGTGAAAACATTTCGCGTCATCAACCTTTGCCTCTTGTTTGTCGTGCTCCTGACCGGCTGCGCCGGCTACCAGCTCGGCCCGACCAACGGACTCGAAGCCGGCGCGCGCACCATCCAGATCAATCCGCCGGTCAACAAGACCTTCGAGCCGCGTCTTGCGGTGGCGTTGAACCAGCAGCTTCGCAAACAACTCCAGCGCGACGGCACCTACAAACTCGAAACCCACGGCGACGGCGACGTGATCGTCACCACCACCATTCTGAAGTACGAAAAAACCGGCGAGAGCTTCCAGCCGCGCGACACGCTGACGGCGCGCGATTACCGCGTCGTGATTCGCGCGCACGTCACCGCCTACGACCGCGTGAGCGGGAAGAATTTGGTGGACCGGGAATTTCGCGGCCGCACCAGCGTCCGCCCTGGCGCGGATCAATCGAGCGCGGAATTGCAGGCGCTGCCGCTGCTCACGGAAGACTTGGCGCGCAACATCACATCCGCGCTTGTTGACGGAGAATGGTGACATGAAAACAACTCTGCTCGCATTGATCTTGGCTGGCTCGGCAGCCCTTCACGCCGCCGACTGGCCGCAATGGCGCGGCGTGAATCGTGACAGCCACGCCGAGATTTCTGTCACGTCGTTGCCCAAGGAGTTGAAGCCCGTTTGGAAAACCGCCATCGGTCCCGGCTTTTCTGCGCCCATTGTCGCGGGCGGCAAATTGATCTGCCTCGACACCCAAGAAGGACAGGAGATCGCCCACTGCCTTGACGCCGCGACCGGTAAAAAAATCTGGGCCACGCCTTACGCGCCCGGCGAGGGCGACGAATGGGGCGCAGGGCCGCGCACCACGCCGTTCGTGGAGGGCGACCGCGTTTATTTTCAGTCCATGAACGGCGAGTTTCGCTGCCTGAATCTGGCAGACGGCAAAGCGCGCTGGGGATTTAACTTCACGAACTACGGCATCCACTTCAGCACCAAGTCCGCCGACGGCACGGCCGCGCGGCGCGGCAACAACGGCAGCGGCATCGTCGAGGGCGCGTTCGTGTATGTGCCGGTGGGCGCGAAGAGCGCGAGCGTGGTGTGCTTCGACAAATTGACCGGAAAGGAAATCTGGAAGAGCGGCGCGGACGAGGCGGCGTATTCGTCGTTCCTCGTCGGCACGCTGGCGGGGAAGAAACAACTTGTCGCGTTCACCGCCGACGCGCTGACCGGACTCGATTTGCAAACGGGCGCCACGCTCTGGCGCGTCCCGTTCAAGACCGCCGCGAAACGCCACGCCGCCACGCCCGTGCTCGACGGCGACACCGTGACCGTCTGCTCGCAGACCATCGGACTCGTGCGCGTGAAAATTGCCAAGGAAGGCGAGCAGTTCACCGCCACGCAGGCGTGGGTCAACAAGCCGCTGACCGTGAATCTTTCCACGCCGGTGCTGCTGGATGGACACCTTTATTGCTACGGCCCGATTCGCACCAAGGATTACGTCTGCGTGAACGCCGCGACCGGCGAGATGAAGTGGCGGCAGGACGGCTTCGGCATCGGCAAGGATCAGACGGACTACGCCTCGACCATCGTCGTGGGAAAAAATCTTCTCGTGCTGACCTACGACGGGCAGTTGGTGCTCGTCGCGGGCAACCCGGAGAAATACACCGAACTGGCGCGCGTGCAGGTCTGCGGCAAGACGTGGAGCTATCCCGCGCTGGCCGCCGGCAAACTCTACGTGCGCGACGGACGCGAACTGCAATGCTTCGATCTGCTGAAGTGAAGTCCGGCGTGAGGGATGGGTTTCCCGCAGATTCAGGGAAGCCGCAGATGGGGAAAATAATCTGTGGCTTCCCTGAATCTGCGGGAAATTCTTTTTCCCATTTCACTTCACCTCGCTCCTGCGGCCATGACCACCAGCCCTAAAAAAATTCCCGCCAACTTGACGGCGGTCGCCATCGAGACGCCCGCCGGCCATTTCATCGCGCACTATTCTGATGCGGGACTGGCGCGGCTGGAATTTCCGCGCCGCTACGCCACGCTGCCGCAGCCGAATCTGAACGAGTGGAGCGCCGAGCGGCTGAAGTGGCTCGCACTGACCAAGCGCGCGATTCTCGACACGCTGAACGGCCAGTCGCCTTCGGAATTTCCGCCCATTGATCTGAGCAGCGGCACGGAATTTCGTCAGCGCGTCTGGACGGCGTTGCGCGGCATCGCGATGGGCACGACTAAAAGCTACGGCGAAATCGCGAAGGAGATTGGCTCACCGAAAGCCGTGCGTGCCGTCGGCAGCGCGTGCGGCGCGAATCCGGTTCCGCTGCTCGTCCCGTGTCACCGTGTGCTGGCGGCGAATGTTCACCTCGGCGGTTTCTCCGGCGGGCTGGATTGGAAGCTGCGCCTGCTGGCGGCGGAGGGTGTGGAAGTGAGCCGGTGAAGAAGTAATCAGTGGGTCAGTAATCCGTGTTCAGTTCCACACCATCGGCCATCGTTCACGCAAGTTCGCACTGGCTCACCGATTACAGATTACTGATTACTTTCCCCGCCCCTGCCCGCTGCAACTCTGCCGCGATCAGCTCCGGCTGTTTCACAATCTGCACGCGCAGCTTGCGTGCTTCGTCCTCGATCTGCGTGGCGGTGGCGCGGTCGGGCGCGGCGGCAACCAGTTTCTGCGCGAGCGCGGCGAGGCGGTTGGTCAGTGTCTCCACCAGCCACACTTTGGCCTCCAGTTCTTGCAGGCTCGCACGGTAGTTTTTTTCAAACTCCGGCAGTTCCCACAACGCGTTCACGAGCAGGCTGCCGGGCGGCGGCGTGACGACGGCCTTGCCGAACGTGGCGTCCAGTCCGTGCGGCATGAAGAGCATCCGCCCCGTCTTGGGCTGGTGATACACGCGGTAGTTGTTCTTGGTGAAGGCGTAGCCGTCCACGCTGCCGAGCAGCATCTCCAGCGCGAGGTAGCGCGCGAACTGATCCACGTCGAGCACGGCGCTGAGTTTCGTGAGGCGTTCGGCGCGCGGGGCGCGCGCGGCGGCGGCGAGCGCCAGCAAATCTTTCTGCGAAACATCGTCGCCATTTTCCTGATCGAGATGCTGGTCAATGTCCTTCGTCTCGCCCTCGTAAAGATTGCCGCCCGCGAAGCCGAACTCGCGCTTGAGGAAACCTTTGTTCACGCCCTCGACGAGATTGTAGAAGCCGAGTTCGCGCCCGTTCAGTTGCACGCGCACGCTGGCCACGCGCGCGGCGGGGAGATCGGCGTCTTGAAACAACTGCGCGGCCAGCACCTCACGCATGTAGCTGGGGTCTTGCAGGCAGTTGTTCAGGTTCACTTTGCTCAGGCCGTGAAATTCCTGGCCGCTCGTGAACTCGTTGAACTTGAGCGACAGCCCCGGCTTGCGATCAATGGGCTGAAACGTGGAATGGCCTTTCAGCCGCACGCCCACATCGCGCCAGGTGGTGGTGCCGTCGCGCACGGTGGCGCGGACGTAATCGCGCTGGCCGAGCTTGAACGCGGAGAGGCTCGACGCGGGGACTTCGATTTGCAGAGTGTGAACACGGCCTTCATTGAAGAAGGGTTCCGACGCGTCCGACTTGTTCGCGGCGCGCAGGGGCGCGAGCGCAACAACCAGAGCCAGCAGAATGATCGCACGTTTCCACATGGTGTTTTCTGACGCGGCGCGCGGGCGAAGGATTCGCACCACTTGCGCCGTCGCCGAGATTTTACAGTCGTCACTGACGTTAGTGGGGCAGCCGTCCCGGCTGCCACTTGTCCACTGGCCGTCTCGGCTGGTGGTTCTGTTCAACAGCCGGGACGGCTCTCGCACACAGGCAGGCGAGACGCCTGCCCCGCTAAGACTGGTCGCAGCGCGGCCAGCCCCACGGCTAGGGAGCCCGCACTTCATCGTCCACTTGCAGCGCGCCGCTGGTGATGTCGGCGACGCGCAGCGTGTCGGCGGCTTCCTCGGACATTTTTAACTCGCCAACTTTCTGCCCGGCGCGGAAGACCGAGTAGCGCCCGCCCGCCGCCGGCACTTGGCCGACAGGAAAAGTGACGACGGCAATCATCACCTGCTGGTTCACGGAGGTAATGCGACCCACGGGCGAACTGACCGGCGTGAGCAGCGGCGCGGTGGGGATGGTGTTCGATTGCACGCCCGCGCTGGCCGGGACGCTGGCCTGCGGCGGAGCGGGGCGCACGGTGAACGAAGGTTCGAGCGTGCTGCGACGTTTGGCGCAGCCGGTGACAATCAGCGCGAGCAAGAGCGCGCAGACAGGAAGCGAACGGAAAATGGAGCGAAACATTTTTCTCACGGGCGTGGAACTTAGCGGGGTGGGGCAGGGCTGTCACTCGGCATTTCAAACGGTGGGGCAGGCGTCTCGCCTGCCGCCGTCCTTGGGCCGTCCCGGCTGAAGGAGAAACAGCAACACCAGCCGACACGGCCAGTGGACAAGTGGCAGCCGGGACGGCTGCCCCACTACGCGTTCAGCCGCCCGCGACGATGCGGACGATTTCCAGACGGTCGCCCGCGCGCACTTCGCGTTGCGTGAACTCCGAGGGTGCGACGGCCTCGCCGTTGTGCTCCACCACCACGCTGCGCGGCAGGAGGTTTTGCGCGCGGAGAAATTTTTCAAGCGAGCAGGGAAACTCGCCGCTCACGCTGGCACCGTTGGCGATGACTCTTCCGTCCGGCATGTCAGGCGAGGGTGAGGCAACTGATCTCGGGCGGGCAATTGATGCGGACGCCGAAGACGCTGCCGATGCCTTTCGTGACGTGAATCCAACGCCCGTTCCACGAGTGCAGGCCCGCGACAAAACGCTGGTCGCGCACCGGCGCAAACGGCGTCGCGCCCAGCCACGGCACCCGCAACTGTCCGCCGTGCGTGTGGCCGGAGAGCATGAGGTTCCACGCGCGTGAGGCCAGCGCATCCTTCGTGTCGGGATTGTGCGAGAGAAGAATCGTGGGCTGGTGGTCGGCGGCGGCCGCGGCGCGGAAGGCCTGCTCAGGATCAAAATTCTCCGCCCACGTATCGCCCACGCCGACGAATTGCAGCGTCCATTCGCCCGCCGACCAGCGTGCGGCAGCGTTGTGCAGCAAAGTGATTTTGCTGTCGTGCAGTACGGCGCTGATCCAGCGGATGTCCGCGTGGCCGCCATCTTCACCCGCCCATTTCCCGCCGTCGTGATTGCCGAGGGTGGCGAAGCACGGCGCGGTGTCGGAAAGTTTTTTGAGAATGCGCGCGTAGTCTGTCGCGTGCTCGAACCGTTGGGTGATAAAATCGCCGGTGAGACAAACTACCTCCGGCCGCCACGCTAGCGCGCGATCAATCGCCGACCCGATGTAGTCCAAACCCACAACGCGCGAGGCGTGCAGGTCGGAGAGATGCAGCAGTTTCAGCGGACGCCGCGCGCCGCCCGCGAGCGGCACGGTGTGATGGCTGACCTGCAACCGCTCGGCCTCGAAGAAGCGCGCGTAGCCGAAGGTGCCGACGGCGGCAATGGAAACGCCGCCGAGAAACCGGCGGCGTGACATTTTCCAAGCGGGAGTTTTCATCGCGTTCGGCGATGCGCTCCGGCGGGTTACTTCATCAGCAGCATCTGGCGCGCGCGCTTGATGGCCGAGTTGAGCCGGCGCTGGTAATGCGCGGGCAGCCCGGTGTATTTGCGCGGCAGGATGCGGCCCTGGTCCGTGACGAAGGTGCGGAGCAGGTTGGTGTTCTTGAAATCGAGCGCGTCGAGCGTGAAGTCAATTTTCGGCTTCGGACGCGGCGTGCGGCGTTCCGTGGAGCGCGCGCCGTCGCGCTTTTTGTCCGTGTTGGTTTTGCGTGGCATAGGATTATTTCACTTCCTTGTGAAGGGTGTGGCGGCGCAGAAACGGGTTGTACTTTTTGAGTTCCAGTTTCTCCGGCTTCAATTTCTTGTTGCGGGTCGTGGTGTAGCGCGAAGGAGATTTTCCTTCTTTGCGCGCCTCTGAGCATTCGATGGTGATGATTTCGCGGGCCATAAATTATTCCTTTTCCTTGGCTTTCTCTTCCGGTTCTTCCTCCTCGCCGCCGCCGGAATCCACATCCGAGCCGCCGACGCTGTCCACGCTGCCGAGCGCACCGAGACGGCGCTGGCGGAGCGCGCCGTCGCGCTCGAGCTGGGCCTGGGCCTCGACGGTGAAGCGCGTCCAAGGAATCGCTTCGAGCCGGGCTTTCGGAATCGGTTTCGTGGTCAGTTCGCACACGCCGAACGTGTTGCGTTCGATGCGCTTGAGCGCCTCTTCGATTTCATACATCGCGTCCTGGTCGGACGAGAGCAGGCTGAGGGCGAAGTCGCGGTCGAAATTATCCGTGCCGGAATCGGCCATGTGCAGACTGTAGCCGGCCATTTCCTCGGCGGATTCCTTGGCCAGTCCGGTCATTTGCGCGACAAGACGCTCCCGCAAATCCAGGAGCGTGTGGTAATACTTCTGCCACTCGGCCTTCACCTTGACCGGCCCGGAGCCGTTGCGCGCCATGATCGTGGGCTTGGCGACAGGATGGCCGAGAATGGAAGCGGCGGTGGTTTTTGCCGGGGCCAATCGTTTCAGAGCCGGTTTCGGAGCGGGCTTGGCGATCACTTTTGCGACCGCTTTGGCCAAGGGTTTCGGGGTCGGTTTGGGTGCGGGTTTGGCCGCCGGCTTCGCGGATGCCTTCACGGCAGGAGCCTTCGCTTTCGGCTTCGCGCTGGGCTTGGCCGGGCTTTTTTTGGCGCTGCTTTTCTTTGTGCTCACGACTGAAAAATCTATGTTTTGTCCCGAAATTCGCGGGAAAACTTGGCTCCCCAAAATTTAGAGTGGGCGAATGTATCAAACGAAAGTGAGAACACCACAAAAATTTCCGCCGTGGCCGCAGCCTGTTTCCGAGCGGTTCCTTGACACCGTTTTCGCGCGCGGCGAATGCTTCGCGTCTTGATGAAATCGCCCGGTGTGACTTGGAAATCGGCTGCCCTCACCTTCGTGATCGCGCTGGTTTTTTACCTGCTGGCTTGGTCATGGATGACCCGCTGGCAGACGGGACAGGGACCGTGGCAGGTCGCGTTCGGCACCAATGCCGACGGCGTTCCGCAACTGATCATCCGGCAGGACGCGCTCGGCCTTTCCAATGTCACCGTGCGGTTCGCCGGTGAATCGCTCGGCACGAACGGCACCGGCACGGTCGCCTTCGTGAAGCCGAAAATGCCCGTCCCGTTCGGACGCCTGGCCTACGATGATCTGATGTCGCAGCCCGGCAGCGTGGCCTTGGATTGCTTCGGCCACGTCATCGAACTGCTGCCGCGCAATCTGGGTTTGAACGGAGAGGCGAAAGTTTGGCGCAGCGGTGATGAGTTCGCGCTCGGTCCGACGAACAAGCTTTCGGCGGAGGCGCGGAAGAAATTTAAAGGCGGCTACAAGTAAGGAAGGAGGGACGGAGTTTTGTCGCGCCTGCGACAACTTACCGCAGCCGGTAAGTGATCCGCGCCTTTGTCAAATCATACGGCGACATCTCCAGCCGCACGCGGTCACCGATCGTCAGGCGCACGAAGTTTTTCCGCATCTTCCCCGAAATGTGGGCCAGCACCTCGTGCTTGTTGTCCAGCACCACACGGAACATGGTGCCGGGCAAAACCGTGTTGATTGTTCCTTCAATCTCTATCGGCATCTCCGCGCTCATAGAAACAAAACAAGGCGGAGCCTGCCTGCTCCGCCCCGTGGAAATCCAGTTTGTTTTCCGCGCCGGAGTCGCAGTAGCGTTTTCCGCGATTCCCACGCCCTCCCGGGGTTCCCCCCTTTCGCCGCGATTGCGGCCAGTCAATGCGCGCTGCGGACAAAGTGAAACTCGGCCGGGACGCGGGCAAAACACAGGCGCGTAGCAGGGGATGCGACGACCAGTCCTACGGTCTTGGTCATTGCGTCACCAGGCCGCGTCTCCAAACAACCTCTGGCCAAAAATGGGTGCTTGCAATGGCCCTGCGGCGTGTCTAGGTTCTGCCTCCTTTTTCTGGAAGTGAAAAATTGCGGCCCGATTTGGCCGCGCAAAAGCTAAGAAAATTTATGGCAGTTCGAATTCGCATGAAACGGGTCGGCACGACTAACACGCCGGTCTATCGCATCGTGGTCGCGGACAATCGCAGTCCTCGCGACGGCAAGTTCATTGAGGAGATCGGCACCTACCAACCCCTCAAGAAGGACACCAACTTCACCCTCAAGCTCGACCGCGCGGAACACTGGATGAGCAAGGGCGCGCAGCCCAGCGACACCGTGCGCAGCTTCATCAAGAAGGCCCAGAAGGCCGCGCCAGTCGCGGCCTAAGCCTTTGTCCGAAGCGCCATGCAAGCGTTTCTTGAATACGTGGTGAAGAGCCTCGTCGTGCAGCCCGACGCGGTGACGATCACTCCCGTGGAGAAAAACGGGATGACCATTTACGAGGTGCGCGTCAGTCCCGAGGACATGGGGCGCATCATTGGCAAGCAAGGCGTGACCATCAACGCCATCCGCTCGCTCTTGCAGGCGGGCAGCGCGCGTCAAGGCCTGCGCTGCATGTTGGAAGTGGTGGACTCAAATCCGCCAAGTCCTGCGCCCAGTCCGGCTCCCAGCCCCGCTGGTTAGCCGTTCGCGTCGGGCATGAAGATAGACGTGCTCACGCTGTTCCCCGAAATGTTCGCGGGACCGCTCGATGTGAGCATGGTGGCGCGGGCGCGCAAGGCGGGTTTGTTGGATTTGCAGATTCGGAATCTGCGGG